>SUVT01000094.1 GCA_015061845.1 Lentisphaerota bacterium | reverse complement strand
TAAGATGGCATTTCGATTTTTACATCGTAAAAATCGGAATGCCGCAAAAAGGTTTGGAAAAAAGGGATGGAGTTCCGTCTTCGCCTTTCAGGCTGCGCCGTGACAAGTTGAGGAGGGGAAAAAGGACCTTTCCTAAAAAGGGCTTTTTCCCCTCCTCAAGTAACAACCTTTATTGGGAACAGAGCTACAAAAAAACAGGAGGTTCTCATGAGAGACAGCGTAAAAGTATTAACGATCGGCAACAGTTTTACAGACAGTCTGGCAGAATTTTTTCCGAAGGTTGCAGCATCAGCCGGGTGTGAACTGGTTTTTCAGCGCGCCAATTTCGGAGGCTGTGAACTGGAACGGCATTGGAGCTACATTTCCGCAGAAGAACAATCTGAGATCTGCCGGATTTATAACGGCGGCGTCAAATTAAAAGATATACTTTCCAAGTCAGAATGGGATTTCGTTACGATCCAGCAGGCAAGTCACGCAAGCTGGAACTGGAGTACTTATATGCCCTTTGCGCAGGATATCCACGATTATGTGAAAAAATATGCCCCCGGCGCAGAAATTCTCATTCAGCAGACCTGGGCATATCATCCTTATGATTCCAGGATCCGTCAGGGCGGCGAATGGGGCTTTGATCAAACCGGCATGTATGAACGGCTGACAGAGTGTTATACCCGTCTGGCAGAAACGCTGAATCTCCGGATCATCCCCTCCGGTTATGCTGTTCAGAAACTCCGGAAACTCCGTCCGTTCCGCTTTATGGATTATGACCCGGCACAGCTTTCTGCTCTCAGCTGGCCCGATCTTCCGCCTATGGCAGACGAACCTGTCGGACGAGCATTCTGGCATAAAATGAAAGACGGCAGCATGAAGATCTGCATGGATCTGATCCATCTCAATGAACGGGGAAGATATCTCCAGGCATGTCTCTGGTTTGCATTCCTCTTTGAACGCTCCGCAGAAGAGATCAAATTTGTTCCGGAAATGATCGCAAACGACGATGCCGCCGTTATGCGGAAACTGGCTGATGAAGCTGTCAAAGAATTTATACAGGTAAAAAAATGAACTTTTTTGAACACCGTCCGACAAAAGACGCTCTTTACTATTTCGGGCTGATCTGTTCCATTCCGCACCCAAGCGGACACGAACAGAAACTGGCTGAAAAAATCGTCTCTCTTGCAAACGAACACGGCTTGCCCGCCAGAATGGACAATGCCGGAAATGTCAGGATCGACCGTCCGGCAGCTCCGGAATATGAAAATGCTCCCCGCATTATTCTGCAGGGGCATATCGACATGGTTCCGAAAGCCGCCGCAGGAAAAACCTTTGATTTTGAAACTCAGCCTCTGGAACTGATAGAAGAAAACGGCATTCTCCGCGCCAATGGAACAACGCTTGGGGCTGACGATGGCGCAGGTGCTGCCTGTATCCTCTCCCTGCTCTTTGATCCGGAAGTGAAAGCCGGGGCTCTAGCCGGGTTGTTCACCGTTCAGGAAGAGACCGGCTTGATCGGCGCAAACAACCTTGATCCGGATATGCTGGCTGGCGACTGGCTCTTCAATCTTGATGCCGGGACGTTCCATGAATTCTGCATCGGCTGTGCAGGCGGCGCAAGGCTCTCTTTTGAGATCCCACTGAACCGTACAGAAGCTCCCGCCGGAACCTGTTACACGGTCAGACTGCGGGGCTTGAAAGGCGGTCATTCCGGTACAACAATTCACGAAAAACGGGGCAATGCCCTGATTCTTCTTGCTCAATTTCTGAAGATGCTGAATGTTGATGCGCTCTGCTCTTTCAACGGTGGGTCCGCTGACAATGCGATCCCAGCAGAAGCGGATGCAGTCATCGTCACAGAAAAGACACCCGAAGAACTGCAGAACGCTGCTGAACAGTTCCGGAAAGAGAGTGCAGTAACTTTCAATGCGCCGGAAGAGTATCACTTTGAAATCGTTCCGGCAGAGAGTTCTGAAAAGATTCTCGATCCGGTTTTCACGGAAACATTTCTCCGTCTTGCCGCAACCGTTCCCAATGAAGTGTTCGACTCCGATGAAGAACTGGGAATCGTCAAAACCAGCAGCAACTTTGCATCGGTCCATACCTCTGAAAACCTCATGGTCATCCACACCAGCCAGCGCAGTCTGGAAGATAAGGAACGACTGGAAATCACGGCAAGAATCAAAGCGCACTTTGCGCCGCTGAATGGAACGGCAACTGTCACCGGAGAATATCCCGGCTGGCCCGCAAATGCGGAAACAGAACCGATGAAAGCCGTCAGCGAAATCCACAAACAGGTCTATGGCGACCTGCCCGGAGTTTATGCCATCCACGCAGGATTGGAAGCGGGCGCTTTCACCAAAAAGAATCCGTCCCTGCAAATCATCTCGTTCGGTCCGCCGGAAGAGGATATCCACACTGAACGGGAGTGGCTTGATCTGGCAAAATTTGAAGAATTCAACAACTTTTTCCGCATTATCATTGAACGGACAGCCCAACAATAAGGAACTTGAAAAATGGCACTTATCAAATGTGATTTTTACTCTGAAACACTTGGAATCTCAACAGAATTTGCGGCGATTCTTCCGCAGAATACCACAACACAGATCGGCATGGACGGCAAAGAATCTACCGGAAAACCGCCGGTACTTTATCTGCTTCACGGAATGAGCGATGACCATACGATCTGGGGTCGCCGCACCAGTGTCGAACGTTATGTCGCGGCACTTGGAATCGCAGTCATCATGCCTTGCGGTGCCCGCAGTTTTTACCGGAACTGCAACCCGCAGATGCGCTACTGGGATTTCCTTTCACAGGAACTTCCGGAACTGGTCAAAAAGTTTTTCAACGTCTCTGACCGCCGGGAAGATACTTATGTCGCAGGACTTTCCATGGGCGGTTACGGGGCATTCAAACTTGCATTCAATCAGCCCGAACGTTTTGCGGCAGCGGCAAGTTTTTCCGGTTCCTTTGAAAACCGCTGGCTGGAAGAGTGCAATCCGACAGAATATCACTACATTTTCGGCAACCGTGAAGATCTTGCCGGAACGGAAGACGATTTGTTGGGAAAAGCAAAAGCATTGGCAGAATCCGGCAAAGAGATGCCCCGTCTTTACATGGGCTGCGGCACAGAAGACTTCCTTTATGACGTCAACGTGGAATACCGTGATAAACTTCAAGCAATGGGCTATGATCTGACTTACAAAGAACGTCCCGGCGTTCACAGCTGGGATTTCTGGGATGTTGAAATCCAGACAGCCCTGGATTGGATGTTCAAAGAGCGGAAATAACTTTACCGCCCGGGTTCTGGGAATACTGGGAATACTGCGAATACTGGGAGTTAGCGGGCAAAGAAAGATCTTTGCGCTGAGGCTTGTATTCGCGCACCCTGGCGCAAAAAAACAGTACTCCCAGTACTCTTAGTACTCTCAGTTCCCCAGCCGATCCTTTGCAAGTGCGCCATTCCCTCCGGCTCTGCCGCTAACAAAAACAAGCTGCACCTCCGCACTCGCGACAGCGAGCTCTTCACATCTTCACGCACCGAAGGTGCTCTTCTCCTCTTCCCGGCTTTGCCGGAAAGATCACTTTGCAGCAATCTCTCCGGTCTCAAGATCTTCCAGATAGACTTTTCCATCACCTCCGGTGTGAACACGGACAGAATCTGCGAACGCCTCCGTTCCCGGGTCTGCCGCTTCATAACTCATTTCACTTTCCAAAGCTGTAACGCTGTTCCAATCTTTCTGAGCCGCCACACCGCTGAACTTGCCGTCATGGAAGAAAAGCGAGTAGGAGAATGTCTCAAGAACATCCTGCCATGCGGGTGCATCCGTATTACAGATATTGTTGTACATCAAGCTGTAAATATGGTTGTTTGCAAAATTCAGGGGCAGTTCCTTGCGCCATTCTGCAGTGTGCATGCCGTCAAACTCAACGACAGGCGCATCCGGACAGCACAAGACAGCCGTAAAACTATCCGTTTCCACAGAAGCATAGCGGGAACAATAGAAGAGATCCAGCATACTTCCCGGGATCAGATCTTCCGGGGAAGCGATTCCGATATTCTGGTCGAAACGGAATTTCCCATCGGTTCCGGCAAATGGAAATGCGGCGTACCAGCACTTCTTTTCCGGACTTTCAGGAAGATCCAGACGAATCAGGAAATCAATGCGCGACAACTCTTTCCAGATACGCACGATCCGTTCAGAAACGCCGCCAACGAACGTGCAGGTCTGGAGAATATCGACGAACAGATCGCCGTTGCGGTAAAGTTTTCCGGTCACGGAAGAAACCGCTTCTGCAACTTTGTTTTTGCAGGGCTTCAAACCGCAGTTTTCCCCGCCTATCCCTGTATCAGCAACAGTTTCCCCGATCACAGCAGCAACTGCGCCATCCATCAGAACTTTGCCATCAGGAGTTGTGATTTTTTTCAGCGTACCATCTGCCGCAAACGTCAAACGGAACGCTTTGCTTTCGATCGTTTCGGGGATCACCGGATCAACAGGAGCCGGGATCTCGTCATATTTATCGGAGAAAACAGGGGTGAGTCTGACACTTCCAAGAGCGGGAACATCTTTGACGTAGATCATCCAGCGGTTCTGACCGATGAGCTGACGGGGGACTTCTGCGCCGGAGTCATCTTTCAGGGAGAGCAATCTCCGGGCATAAGAGCCGAGATACAGTTCCGCATTTCCGGAAACGGCGTGGGGCGAATGGTTGCGGACGATCACACCTTCTTCTTCCACCTGCGGACGGTTCTTTGTCATATTTCTGCTGAGCCGTCTGGAACGGCGCAGCGCATTTTCTGCGTAGGAAGCATTGTAAGCCCAGCTCTCTCTGCCGCGATCGAAGCAGGATGCCCGCAGTGTTTTTCCGTTTTCTTCAAAGAGTTTCTGCCAGCCCCAGATATTCAGACCGAGGGTATGATCAGCAACCAGCATCAGATTTTCCTGAACGGTTTCGTCAGTCATGCCATAGAGCCGCATAGCGTTATAGTTCCGCTGGGCTGTTCTGTATTTTTTCAGCAGAGACGGCACGGCATTGATCCGGATGTTCCACGGGTCGGTAAGAATGCCCTGAATGACCGGGATCGTATCGCCGTACTTCTCTTCCATTTCGTGGGAGAAAGCTGTGGGCGTGCAGAGTTTAATGGACGGATAATTGCCGGATCCATTGAGTTTCCGTACGAGTTCAGCCATTTTCGGAGACGGGTTCCGGTTGTCGCCGCCATACTGAAGCAGGATCTCCGGATAGGGATATTTTTCCCGTTCCAGCCGTTCTTCAAAGGCATGGAAAACTTCTGCGGCAGAAAGCTGATGTTCGGGCGTATCACCCGGCACCGTTGTTCTCACGCCGAGATCGGGTTCGCCGAAAATCTCCGGGAATGCACGGTAGCCGAGGAAGTGACTTCCCATGCCGTAGACCGGATAAGGATATTTGGATTCCCATGAACATTCGGTGCGGTCATTTCCCAGATTCCAGACAAGGATCTTTCCGCCGCTTTTTGACTTCAGATAGAAGAGATGCGGCAGATTTGCCCAGGGCAGTTCTGTCTGGAACGCACCGCATCCTGCGATGAGATATTTCACTCCGGCTTCGTTCATGATCCGTGGAAGTTCCCCTGCGAAACCGCCGATATCATCAAGAACGGCACATTCCACTGGGAAATCATATTTTTTGCCCAGTCTGACGGGTCGCATGACATTTTCCAGCAATTCGGGGAAAGAAGCTGTTTCAGTGAGCATCTGCATATCGAAAGCGGTCAACTCGATTTGACCTTTCCGGAGCAGAGTCAGCAGCCGTTCGATCATTGACTGAGGACGGCTTTCCAGATAGTTTCTGAAAAGGGCTGCGCTTTCGATGGTCCAGCAATATTCCGGATCATTTTCAGCGAGTCTTACAGCCTCATCGAGATAGGTGAGCTGCTGCCGTTCGACTTCGTCCGGCAGGTCAGTGAACCCGATATCGTAATGGGTGTGATGAATAAGATAAATTTTTTCTAACATGTTCCGCTCTCTTATTTATTATTTCCAGCCCGTCTGTTTCAGGATGGCTGGATTGGAACGGCTGACTTTTTCCAGGAAATTCCAGATTCTGTCACGCTGACGGTCAGCCACCGCACGGTCTTTGTTTTCGATCCAGAGAGATTTTTCGTCCTTGGATCCGCCGAGTTCGGAAAGAATCTCCGCTTTGATGGATACAAGGAGTTTTTCTCCTTCCGCAGCCAGAGCAGGATTGCTCTTCTTCAAAGCAGGAATGAGTTTTTTCAGCAGAAGCATATATTCAAAATCTTCGCGACCTTCCAGAATCGCTTCTGCCTGTCGGCTGACAAAAATTTCATTGCCGCTGAAATACCAGGTAGAGAATGTTCTTCCGCTGTAATCCAGTTCGCAGACATCGTTTGCAGCACAGGCGATGTTCCAGAAGCCGATCCCGATGAAGTTGTCAAACAGAATACCAAGACGGGAGATCATTCCGAAATACATATAGGGGTCACGCTGACGGACACGGTTTGCACAGACATAAAGTCCGGTAAAGCCTTTTCCATTCCGCTTCTGATCCGCTTTGACAAAGGTTTCGACAAGCTCTCTCTTGTAGGATCCGGGATTTGGCTGGATGATATCCAGTTCCGGATAGGAATAGATTTCTTCTTTGGGATTGAAGAAAGGATTTCCGTAGCTGTAGAACTTCTTTCCGGAGGGAGAAATGGCCTTGGTCGTGGCATTGCACCAGGTTCTCAGAAGAGCTTTCTGTGCCGGAGTGCTTGCTTCATCCACAAAGTGCAGACGGAACTGGTCTACAGGGAGTTTATGGACGGTTTCGATATGTGCAGCAAGCGCGTTCAGATAGGAAACAAGGCGTTTAGTGAACTCTTCAGGATTCTTTTCCGGCAAATAACCGAAGTTCAGTCTCTTGTTCAATCCTCCGCCGCCGAAGAGAGCATAACGCTTGAAGCCTTTCATCTGATTCAGCCACTGATCCAGCTTGGTGAAATCAAGAGGCTTCACAAGCTTTCCGTTTGCATCAAACATGTCCGGACGGGCAAAGGGAAGCGCGATTTCATGTCCCCAGCAGAGATCCATCTGATAGTCCCGCATCAGAGACAGAGCGCGTTTGAAGTTATTTGCAAAGACAGCGTTTCCATGGCAGCCAAAGTTGTTGAGATAATCCCAGGTTCCATACTCAGCAGAGAGAGAGGTCGGGAATTTCAGCGCATTTGCCTGAACTTTGGCAGTCACGACCTTGCCATCAGCAAACTTGATCGTGACCGGATAAGTTCCGGCTTTGGCATTCCGGGGCAGAACGATCCGGAAGAAGATCTGGCTGCTTTCCCCGGGGAGAAGATCAAACTGATACTGTCCGCCCTGCGCTTTCAGCGGCTGCAAACGGTTTGCATTGAAAAAGTTATTGGAGTCGACAGAGGTCTTTGTTTCGTTCACTTCCACCGGAAACGGGGCGGAAACGGAGAACTTCACCATCATTTTTCCGGTGTTGGCATTGGCGGTATTGACCACAAAACTTCTTGTTTCGCCCGGAGTCATTTTCAATGTGGTGTTTGCACTCTGCTTCGTGGGGAACTGGAAAGAATGGAACATATCCCAGCGGTTGCCGCCCCAGAGAACAAGTCCGCGGTATCCGGCTTCAGCAAAAAGTTTCTGCTGAAACTCTGCGAACTTGATCTGTGCAGGATTCAGCGGAAATTCAGAGTTTTTCAGATCAAACTGTTTGACGGATGCAGGGTCTTTTCTGAGCTGCATTTCCAGAGCATCGACAGAGCATTTGCTGCCGGAAAGACGGATGTTTTCTCTGATCATCGCTGCATCGTTCTTGATCCGGGTCTGGAACTTGCTGTATTTGATAAACTCTTTCGTCGTTCCTTTGAACCGGGGAAGATCATTGACTGAAACACAGTTCTTTCCGGGGGAGACATAAACTTCATCCACAAAGAAGAAGGTGGAATCTTTGTGCGGTGCCGCAATGAATTTCAGATAGCGGGCTTTGACATGTTTGTTCTTTGCAGTGACCCAGAACACTTTCGGTCCGTCTTCATAAGTAGGGAGATTCGGATTGGAGGCGATCATATCGTCAAGGATCGTGAATTCATCCGGAGAGTTTCCAGCCATCACGAGAAGTTCTCCCGGCAGATGAACGCTGCCGTGTCCCTGAGATGTGTGGAGCCTGATTTCTCCGATATCAGTTTCTTTTCCGAGGTCAAAAAGGATGGAAACATAAAACTCTCCATACCAGCCCACAGAAGATTTATAGAAATGGATCTGCCAAGTATTGGTGTGACCATCTGTCAAATCTTTGGGATCGTTTGCATCGGTGGTCAATCCGTAACGGGGAATGGGATCATAGAGAGCAACTTTTCCGGCAAGAAGGTTCACATCCTGTTTGAGCGTGGGAATATTCTTATTTTCCAGAAGTTTTTTGACCGGGACAGCGTGTTCTCCGGGTTCAGCGGTGATTTCATCCACAAAGAAATAAGCATCTTTTGTTGCGGAGGGAGTAACGACAAATTTCAGATAACGGGCAATGACCGGACAGCCCTTCCCTTCGATCCAGAAAGTCGTTTTGGCATTCTTGGCTTCCGGATTCAGATGCTTGTTCGGCTTGATCATTTCGTCGATCAAAGCCATTTCTGCAAGAGTATCTCCGGCATAAACATGGATAGCCTGCGGCATTTTGACACCGCTCCGACCGGCAGAAGTGTGCAGACGGATCTTTCCGATGGGCTTCGCTTCGCCAAGATCAAAATAGAAAGAATAAGATTTTCCTCTTGTCCAGCCCACACTGCTCTTATAGTTCCAGATCAGCCAGTTTTGGATTTTTCCATCTGTCAGATCTTTCGGGTCATTGGCATCGGTGGTCAAACGGTAGAGAGGTTTCTGTTCATAAACAGCGACTTTTCCGGCAAGAAGGTTTTCAGCTTCTGCACTGAACATCAATCCGGCTGCAAGACCGGAAAACAGAAAGGTCTTCAATTTCATAGAGTTCTCCTTGAAGAGTATGTTGATTTTAATAAATTTCGCCAAGTTTGCGGAACGCTTCGCAAATGTCGCGGATCGAGGTTTTATTTGCCACTGGAATAACTTCACTCTGAATACATTTCAGACGGGGAGCTTTCCGTAAAAGCCGCATGACTTTTGTCCAGTCAGTGTTCCCGTCAAAAATGTTGATATGAGTGTCATACTGTCCGTCATTGTCATTCAGATGGCAGTTCACGATGTGCGGGAGCATTTTTTCTCCGATTTGGTCATCATAGACCGGAGTTTCCCCGACAAGCACATAGCAATCTGCGGCACTGTTCTTTTCAAAGTTCCGCCCTTTATCCATCTGGTTCGCGTGTCCGGCATCGAAACAGAACCCGAGCGTATCGCAGGGGAATGCCGCTTTGATCTCAAGCAGTTTCTCCGGAGTATTGCTCCGGCACCAGATATTTTCAATACAGACCGTAACGCCCCGATCAGCAGCAACAGGCAGTATTTCATCCAGTGCGGCAATGGTATTGCTGATCTGCTGCGGAAGCGGAACTTCCGGATAGTAATAATCATTTCCGGGATGGATCGTCACCGTATCGACACCCATATCAGCTGCGATCTGAATATGAAGCTTGTGCCGGAGGATCAATTGTCTGCGGACAGCCGGTTCCGGATTGTTCAGATCCAGATACTGCCCGAAAGGCGCATGAGCGTCCAAAAAGGTCAACCCTGCGGCAGACATCTCTTTTTCCAGTTTTGCTGCAGCAGTAAAATCCGCCATGATCATATTGATGAGATCATGAGTCAGAACAAGATATTTTGCCCCATTGGCGGCAAATTCGCCCATGATATAGGAACGCGTCTGTTCATTGGTCTTTCTGAACTCAAAAAAGTATGTAACCGGAACGTGAAACATGATAAAACCTCAAATATATCCGATCAATCGTGAGCGCGCCATTCGGTATTTTTGGTCGTGCGGTTTTCATACGGGTCGCGTCTGATGCTTCCCACATGTGCATCTGCATAAAGAACATTGGCATGACCATCATGTCTTGCAAGATTGGGACGGTTGGAGTCTGTACCGCTGGCATTTGTTGCAAGTTCAGCACGTCCGGCGGCATAAGTATCAGCAGCAACGAACAGAACAGCAGGAGCCTGAACCTTAGTCATTTTAAGAAGACGGGCGTTTGCAGCGATACCATCCAGAGTTTTATTTCTGAAAATACGAGTCATACCATAAGTAGATCCATTATAGGAATACTGATTATTGGGTGCAGAGACGGCACCGCCGACACCACATCCCTTATTCACACCTTTTGCGGCATCTTTTGTATAAGAGGGACATTTCAGAATGATATTCTGAATAGGTAACTGACTCCACTGATTTTCCATTGCCGGATCAGGATTCCCTTGAATATAGCCTAAAGACATCATCAAACGGGGCCAATAGGCATCCGGCATGGACGAAAAAGCAGGAACGGCTCCGACCTTATCGTTGGGAACTGCAAAATCATTATTGTCGCCGGAATATCCCTGCACAGCCAATCCCAGTTGTTTCAGATTGCTGGTACAACTGGCTGACCGTCCTTTTTCTCTTGCACTGTTCAGTGCCGGCAGAAGCATCCCTGCCAGAATTGCGATGATCGCAATCACTACCAATAATTCAATCAGGGTGAAACTCTGACTCTTCAGATTCTCTCTTCCATAATGTTTCATCTTTTCTTCCCTTTCTTTGTTGGGGTTTTTTTTAATATAGTTATTTTTTTCTTTTTACAGTATATCTAACAATCGCTGTTTATTTAACGATTGATATACTTGATATATGCAATATTATATCATAAAAACAATAACTTGTCAAGAGGAAAAAAAAGAATTTTTGAAAAAAAACTGCAGTCGTCAGAAAATATCAGACGATCGTGCCGGTAATACGGCGGGTGATACTGAAAGAATCATCTCCATTGCGGCGGGAACCAAGAATTTTGACGGAGTTTTCCCCCATGAGACGGGTGGAAAGCTGGATCCCTTTGCAGCACGGCGAAACTCCGGTGAAAAACACAAACGGTGTCAGTTCAGAAGCCGAAAGCTGTTCCCTGACACGGGCATAATCCGCATCACTGATAAATACAACAGCTGTATCTTTCTGATGGGCAATCTCTTTCAGAAATTGTTCCAGTTTTTCCGGATTATCTGCATCATAGCCGGAAAAAACTTCCGTGGAACAACTCATCGCCGACTGCAAACCGGCAAGACGGTTGATATTCGTGATCTTCTTTTTGAATTGGGATGCCTGAAAAATAAAGCACCGTTTGAACCCGGAAGAATCAATATATTCTCCGAGTTTCCGTCCGGAACCGTAATCGTCATAGCCGGAAAAATCAATGCCCTGAATGTCAAGTTCCGGTTTGTGGTTGATGAAAATCAAAGGATAATTGGCAGGTTTTGCCGCCGCAAGATTTTCCAGCTGGCGCATATCCATGATGGACCAGACAATGCAGCCCGCAGAATCAGGGTCAGAAAACAGAGACATGATCTGTTTGAACTGAGTCGTCCGGCTGTTGTTGGCAGAAAGAAGCTCAAGGGTCAACCCCATTTCTCCGAGGGATTTGTAGATGCTCAGAAAGATATCTCCATGAAAGGATTCTTCCCGCACCATATCATAGATGACAGCCACGCGCCGCCCGATCGCCGCGCCGGAGATTACAGGCAATTTTCCGGCAATAAAAGTCCCTCTGCCGCGTGTCCGGTTCAGAAAACCTTCCGCTGCCAGACGGTTCAAGGCTTTTTTCAAGGTAAGATGGTTGATCCCCAGCTCTCTGGCAAATGCCATGTCCGAGGGCAATTTCTCACCGGGCTGCCACTGTTTTTCCTGGATCCCGCGCAGGATCTGTTTGTAAATTTGCAGATAAACCGGATCTGCATTATTCCGGGTATTGGACTTCTTTCCTGTCATATATCTTTTCCATGATTGATATACCTGTAATATATATCAATTCTATAAAAAAGCAAATAAAAAACGGGCTTTCCGCGAAGGAAAACCCGTTAAAATCAAAACTTTTTCAGCAGTAATCAGACGCCCTGAGCGATCATTGCTTCAGCGACCTTGCGGAAGCCTGCAATGTTAGCACCTGCAACGTAGTTGATCGTGCCGTCAGCCTGTTTGCCGTTCTGGACACATGCTTCGTGGATACCGGTCATGATACCGCGGAGTTTGGTGTCGACTTCTTCGGCTGTCCAGTAGAGGTGACCTGCGTTCTGGGTCATTTCCAGACCGGAGGTTGCTACGCCGCCAGCGTTGACAGCTTTTCCGGGAGCAAAGTTGATGCCGTTTTCCTGGAAGCATGCGATTGCTTCGGGACGGCAGCCCATGTTGGAAACTTCAGCAACGAGCTGAACTTTGTTTGCAACGAGCTGCTTTGCATCTTCGCCGCTGAGTTCGTTCTGGATAGCGCAAGGCATTGCGATGTCAGTTTCGACTTCCCAGGGCTTCTTGCCGGCGAAGAATTTACCGGATTTGAATTTTTCTGCATAGGGAGCAACGATATCGCGTCCGCTGGAACGGAGATCGAGCATGTATGCAACTTTGTCATAATCAAGACCGTCTTCGTCGAGGATATATCCATCGGGACCGGAGATGGTGATGACTTTTGCGCCGAGCTGGGTTGCCTTGAGAGCTGCGCCCCATGCGACGTTACCGAAACCGGAGATCGCGACTCTCTTGCCTGCGATATCCTGATTCTTGAGAGCCAGCATGTGCTGGACGAAGTACATAGCACCGAAACCGGTTGCTTCAGAACGGACGAGAGATCCGCCCCAGCCGAGTCCTTTACCGGTGAGAACACCGTGGAACTGGTTGGCAAGGCGTTTGTACTGACCGAAGAGGAAGCCGATTTCACGGGCACCGACTCCGATGTCGCCAGCCGGAACGTCAGTGTCAGGTCCGATGTGACGGAAGAGTTCTGTCATGAAAGAACGGCAGAAGCTCATAATTTCACGGTCGGATTTTCCTTTGGGGCTGAAATCGCTGCCGCCTTTACCGCCGCCCATGGGGAGTGTGGTAAGAGCGTTCTTGAACATCTGTTCAAAGCCCAGGAACTTCAGAACGGAGAGGTTGACTGTGGGGTGGAAACGCAGACCGCCCTTGTAGGGTCCGATTGCGCTGTTGAACTGAACGCGGTATCCGGTGTTGACCTGGATTTCGCCGTTGTCGTCAACCCAGGGAACCTGGAAACTGACGATTCTTTCAGGAACTGTGATCCGTTCCAGGATTTTGTTTTTTTCGAGTCTGGGATCGGATTCGATCACGCTGCCGATTGATTCAAAAACTTCGGTGACACTCTGCAGATATTCTGCTTCCCAGGGTGCTTGCGCTTTGCGGATGTCCAATACCCGCTGTGCATACTCGTTCATCATTGACAAAGTCTCCTTTGTGCTGTCCGGTTTTTCTCTTGTTTTCTGAACCGGAATTTTGACGGTTTGAACGGGACTTTTTCTCCAGATTATTGGACCCTTTCCAATAACTCTTGAACCATAAAGTCTCAAAACAGTCTTTAATATAGCATTATTTTTTTTACATTTCAAATCATGTTTTTTATGAATCAAAAAAAAATGAAAAAAAATTTTCCTTTCTTGCTTTTCCATGTAAAAAATAATTGATCGGATTTTTCATTTTTTTTCGTGATAACACTTGAAAAATCAAGAAACAGATATTAGATTAAGACTTGAAAGCTGTGCAAGTATGGTTATGAACCCGATTTTTTGGAGACCGCTCAATGAGACGTCCGAAAAAAGCGTTAAAAATCTATCGTTCCATCCGGAATGATATCCTGAAACGCCGTCTTCCGGCAGGGACGCTCCTTGCGAAAAGAGAGGTCGATCTTGCAGAATCCCTCAACGTCTCCCGCGATACTTTGCGCCATGCGCTTTCCATGCTGGAGGAGGAACATCTCATCAAACGGATCAAGGGAAAAGGCTCTTTTATCAGCGAAAGCATTCCACGCACAAAAATCACCGTTCTGATGCCGTGTGCCGGAAGTGTCAGCAACTACTCCGGGTATCTTGCAGCGCAGTTTGCAGGGGCAATGGAAGAAGCAAGAAAACATGCCTGCGAGATCGAAACGATCCCTGTTTCTCCAACCAATGACATGACAGATATCGACTGGGCGGCTCTGTTCAATCTGAACTCAGAAAGCCGGGTCATGTTATCCTCGTTCTGGTTCCGTCATATTTTCGATTTCCTGGCACAAAGCAAATGCCGGGTCG
>SUVT01000093.1 GCA_015061845.1 Lentisphaerota bacterium | reverse complement strand
GTGCAATGTTTGCCAAACGTGCGATCATGCTGGGAGACTACAAGCAGCTGCCGCCGTTCCCGAAACCGCAAGCTGTGATGAATGCGCTCACTGCAAACGGGGAAGTCATTGAAACAGAATTGCTTTCCCTGTTATCGGAATCAGCAATGGAGTGGCTGGTCAAACATCGGGAATGTCCTTCGATCCGGCTCAGCACTTCATACCGTTGCCAGAACCCGCGGCTGCTCCGCTTTATCTCAGGTTCGTTCTACAATGCCGGGATCAAACCGGATACCGGAGCGGAATATTACTCTCTGCCGCTGCCGGAACGTGAACGGAAATTTCCGCCGTCAACTCTGCGCTGGATCTCCACTTCTCAAGAAGCCAACAGACGTGAGACAGTCATTCTTCCCGGGCGGACCGGTGCGGGAAAACCGGGGATCTGCAACCGGATGGAAGCGAATATCTGCGTAAAAGCAGTGAAAGATCTGCTGAAAAAATATCCCTTGAATGAAATCACGATTATCACTCCTTACCGGGCACAGACAGAGCTGATCCGTCAGAAACTGACCAGTCTTCTCGGTAAAAATTACGATCCCGAAGAGTGGAAAAACTTCCTGACATGTCGGGTCTCCACCGTTGACAGTTTTCAGGGAGGGGAAAGTGATGCGGTTGTGATCAGCTATGTCCGCAGCAACCCTCACGGGAAAATCGGGTTTACAGATCATCCGAACCGGATCAATGTGGCACATACCCGCTGCCGTTGTGAACTGGTAGTCATCGGCGACCTGGAGTGTCTGAAAAAACGCTCCAACGGCGGAATTTTCACACGGTTGGAACAGGCATTTCTGCTGGATGGTGAAATCGTGCCTGCTTCGCAGGTTTTGAAGCCATCAGAACTGCAACCGGAGCTTTTTTAATGGAGTTTTCCGGAACGAAAGAACTGGCAGCGATCCTGCCTGATCTTGCAAAAGCTCTGAACTCCCACGGTTCCGCAGTTCTCTGCGCTCCGCCGGGTGCCGGGAAAACCACCACCGTTCCCCAATACCTTTTGGAACATTGCTGTCCGGAAGAAAAAATCATTATGCTGGAACCGCGCCGGATCGCAGCCAGAGCTTCTGCTGTCAGAATCGCTGAACTGCTTGGCGAAAAAGTCGGCGAAACGGTCGGCTACCGGACAAGATTCGACACCAAAGTTTCTGCCCGGACAAAGATCGAAGTCGTGACCGAGGGGATCCTCACCCGTATGATCCAGAACTCGCCGGATCTTCCCGGAATCGGAATGCTGATTTTCGATGAATTTCACGAACGGAGCATTCATGCTGACCTTGCGCTGACATTGGCGATCGAAGCCCGGAGTGCCTTTGAACTGCCCCTGAAAATCCTTGTCATGTCCGCAACCATTGACTCTCCCAAAATTGCAGAACTCCTGGATCATGCCCCGACACTCGCCTGTTCCGGAAGATTGTTCCCCGTTGAAACAATCTATTATCCCCATAAAAACCAGCTGGTTTCACGAACGGAACATCTGGTTTCAGCCGTACAATATGCTTTGGAAAAATCGGAACGTGATATTCTTGTATTTCTTCCGGGAAGCGGAGAGATCCGGGAGGCTGTCAAAGCATTGGAAACCGTTCTTCCGGATTCTGTTTGTGCAGTTCCTCTGTATGGAGAACTCCCGCCGGAAGCTCAGGATGCTGCGATCAAGCCCGATCCGGCAAGACGGAAAGTCATTGTTTCCACCCCCATTGCAGAAACGAGTTTGACGGTACAGGGGGTTCGTGCCGTTATTGATTCCGGTCTCCGGAAAGCTCCGGTCTTTTCTCCGCGCAACGGAATGAGCCGTCTGGAAACGAAACAAATCTCTCTGGCCTCTGCGGAACAGAGACGGGGACGTGCCGGACGTCTGGCTCCCGGCTTGTGTCTGCGTTTGTGGTCGAAAGAAGAGGAACAGAGAATGCAGCCCTTTGATCTGCCGGAAATTATGGTAACAGACTTGGTTCCGCTGCTGCTGGAACTGGCTAACTGGGGTGTCTCCCGCGAGGGGATCCCCTCTATGAAATGGCTGGATCTGCCTCCGGAGTCAAAATTGAAACAGGCAGAACAGCTTCTCAAAGAACTGGAGGCTCTTTCCCCTGACGGACATATCACGGAACACGGAAAAGCTATGTTGAAACTTTCTCTGCACCCGAGAACTGCACATGCGGTTCTTCAGACAGAAAAACTCTTCCGGCATGGTTACACTGCATGTCTTGCTGCTGCAATTCTGGAAGAAAAAGATCCTCTGAACGGGTCTACCTGCGATTTGCGGGAACGATTCTCTGCAGTTCTGAATTCCGGGAAACCGTTATCAAAACGGATTCTCTTTTCTGCGGACAAAGCTGCTCAGGCTGCCGGGATCCGGACGAAAGAAGTCGATCCGGAACTGGCTGGAATCATCCTTGCTCTGGCATATCCGGACCGGGTCGCATGTCTCCGTCAAGGCAGAGATGGTGAATTTTCTCTGAGCAACGGAACAGGAGCGAAATTACGGGTTCAGGATCATCTTTCCAAGCTCCCGCTTCTGGCAGCCGCTGATGTGGAAGGCGAAGGTGCAAAACAGACGATTTTCACTGCAGCGCCGGTAACAGAAGATCAGCTGAAGCGCGCCCTGCCCGGATTGATCCATGAAGAGTTCCGTTCCGGATGGGATGCCGAACGGGAAATTTCCATGGCGGAACGCTGTATCTGTATCGGAAAAGCTGTACTCTCTGCCAAACGTGCAAACGATGCGCCATCTGAACTTTTAAGTGCCGGACTGATCGAAGGGATCAGACGGACCGGGTTTCATGTCTTCCCCTTTGAAAAAGCAGAACAAACATTCCGTGCAAGAGTGAATTTTCTGCACAAAGTCATGCCGGATGCCGGATTCCCGGATTTGTCAGATGAAGCACTGATGGCAACATTGGAAGATTGGCTGACACCGGAAATCCATGGAATGACCAGATTGGAACAGCTGAAAAAAATCAAGTTCCTGCATGTGTTGGAAAATCTTTTGGACTACCGGATGCGGCAGATGCTTGATAAAGAAGCACCGGAACGGATCAAGGTTCCCAGCGGTTCCATGATCCGTATCGACTACGATACCCCGGACGGGATCCCCCTGCTCCCGGTCAGATTACAGGAAATTTTCGGGATGTTTGATACACCCATGCTTGCAGGCGGTAGAGTTCCTCTTGCGATTCAGATCCTTTCTCCGGCAATGCGTCCGGTACAGACGACCCGGGATCTCAGAGGTTTCTGGAACGGAAGTTATGCTCTTGTCCGGAAAGATATGCGGGGACGTTATCCGAAACACAACTGGCCGGAAGATCCTTTTTCTGCGATTGCCGCCCGGGGAACAGGCAAGCCCCGTCCGCAATAAGTCATCATGGACGGTACCACTTCGGGATTCCGGCTGCCCGGCGGGCTTTGATCTCATCCGTGTGCCGCTGCAGAATTTCATCTCTGGAACCGGTCAGCGCGACATCTCTGTAGGGTGTTCCGGCAGTAGATTTTGTTGTGATCATAAACTCTTTTTCCGGCAGAGGGGTCAAATCTTCTGCGGGAATCAATGAGGCAACTGTGCCACCACGTTTCCGTCCGAAAGCCTCTGATTCCAGAACAGTAAAACCGTTTTCGATCAAAGCTCCCCGTACGGGATAAGCGGAACAGTAAGAAGCGATCCTGCCATGATCTTTCAGATGAAGTTTCAACTGTGCGATGAACTCTGAGGTCCAAAGCTCCGGGTTGGTATCAGGGGTGAACGCATCAAGAAAAATGGCATCAAAGTTCTGCTCTAACGTTTGAACAGTCTGTCTTGCATCTCCGCAAAGAATTTCTGCCGTTGAAAATTCAGATTCATATTTCCCGGTTTCAGCCAATGACCGGATGACAGGATCATCCTCCCTGCCCGGTAAACGCAAAGCATTGTCAATAGCTGTCCGGTCAAGTTCCATGCTGATGATCCGCAATGTTCCGCAGCGGATCTTTTCCGCAAGTTCCACTGCCGCATGAACGTTCCAGCCCATGCCGAAACCAACATCCAGAACGTCAACGGTCTTACCATCCCGCAGCATTTTTTCAACAAGACAAGGCTCAAGATATTTTTTGACAGACTCTTCCCTTGCACCGGCGACGCTGTGAAAGTGCTGGCGGTATTTCGGATGATAAAAGGTATACGAACCGTCAGCGGTCCGGACTGCTTTCATACAATCAGGTGCAGTATTTCCAGACTCATACATTTTCAGGAACATATCTGTGAACGCACCTTTTTCCATCCACCAGTTGCGGACAACCAAGCCATCATCCGGAGCGTCGGCACACAACCGCATTACCACAAGATCATCCGGCAGGATCCGCAAAAATTCTGCAAGAGCTTCTGCATATTCATATTCATTCAAAGGCTTGAGTTTTCCCGCTTTGAAGAGCTTCTCCATGGGGGTATCACGATAAATCAGAAGATTGTGCGTCTTGATCCCGGACAGCGGGAGCTTTGCAAGTTTTTCTGCAGTTTGACGGTAATCTTCCATGGTTTCACCGGGCAAACCAAGGATCACATGCGCCGCCACCTTGATTCCCCGTTCCGCCAGCAGAGGGACAACACGTTCTACCGCGGCGAAGTCATGCCCCCGGTTGATCGCCTGCAACGTCGAATCATTGGCAGTCTGAACGCCGAGTTCCACCCAAACTTCATGGTCTGCAGTCAGTTCGGCAAGAAGATCAATGACCTGGGGAGGCAGACAGTCGGGGCGGGTTGCGACGATCACGCATGGAAAATCAGCCATACTCAGGACTTCACGGTACATCTCCCGGAGTTGATCCACCGGACCGTTTGTCGTTGTATATGCCTGAAAATAGGCAGCATAAGGCGGCATTGCACCGTATCGGGCTTTGGCAAAAGCGATCCCGGAACGGACTTGTTCGGCAAGAGACATTCCGGGTTTCAAATGTTGCGCCCGGGAACCATCGCCCGGACAAAAGGCACACCCGCCGGATCCGTCGGGTCTCCGGTTCGGACACGGAAAACCCGGATCGAGAGGGATCCGCTGGAGCGGTGCGCCGTATTTCCGCTGAAAATAAGTTTTCAGGGTCAGGATCTGTTTCATCGTGCAGGCAGAAGATCAGAGAGACTGAGAAGCTGCTGAGTTGCGGCTTTCATTCCTGCGGGAGCGCGGAAAACGCCTGTTCCGGCGACCAGCACATCGGCTCCGGCAGAGACGATTCCCGGCGCAGTTTTGGCATCGATACCACCATCGACTTCGATGAAGACGGGCAGATCACGCTTCTTGATTTCAGCAAAGATCGCTGCAACTTTCGGGATCTGATTTTCCATAAATGACTGTCCGCCGAATCCGGGTTCAACAGTCATCACAAGGATCATATCCACCTGATCGAGCCACGGGAAAACTGCTTCTGCAGGGGTTCCGGGCTTGAGGGTCAGACCGACCCGGCAATCATGTTTGCGGATCTCTGCAATGGTATCGGCAGGGTTGCCGTTGGCTTCAATGTGGAATGTGATCAAGTCAGCTCCGGCATCTGCGAAAGGCTTAACGTATTTGATGGGATCGGTGAGCATGAAGTGAACATCGAACAACATTCCGGAATCTTTACGGAGAGCTTTGACCAGAGCCGGACCGAATGTCAGGTTCGGAACAAAATGTCCATCCATGATATCAAGATGGAGCAGCTGACAGCCGGCGGCTTCTGCTTCTGCGACCTGTTCGCCCAGTTTGGAAAAATCAGCGGCAAGCAGAGAGGGTGACACCAGAATCTTGCCCGGATCAAATGTGTTCATGTCATATTTCATAATTCAATCTCCTTCCACAGCCGGCAGAATCCCGGCTTTCAATAATTTGAGTTTCGTTTCTTTTGAGCGCAGTTTTTTACAAATTTCCTGAACTTCAGGAGGTGCATCCTTCCGGATCGAAAGATAATATCTTACAGCTCCGGGATAAGTACCGGACATCACTGTCTGCGGTGTCGCAGCAACACCATCAACCGGTAAAACCCGGGTTCCTTTTACAGAAAGATCGGCATTGACCAGAGAGATGATCCCAAGCGCAGAGATATCGCTTGACACCATCTGAAGCGCATAGTACGGATCGGAAAAACGGATCCATGGGACAGATCCTTTCACCAAATCTTTTGGCACGATCTTTTCATCCCCGGAATAACAGATTTGACGGAGCGGAACACTGGTTCGTTTCCATTTCCGGAAACTCCCGGAAAAAATCTGTTTCAAATCCTCCGAAGTCAAACCTTCAACAGGATTCGTCCCGTTGACAAAGAACAGATGTCCCCGGACAGCAAAGAGAACGGATGTATAATTTCCGCTCTCTTTTCTTGAACTGATCCGGAGAACCGGCTGAACCTCCTTCTCCGGTACAGAGGACAGCTTGCAGTCGTACTTCTGCGAAACTGTTAAAGCAAGTCTGTGAAAATCCTGTTTCAGGAACTCATGAAATCCATCTTCGGCAAGCAGCAGCAACTTTTCTGAGGCCTGCATCAAAAGAGCAAGACTTAACAGAAAAATTGCTGTACCGACCTTTTTCATGGATTATTTTCCGCAGCACTTCTTGAATTTCTTGCCGGAACCGCAGGGACAGGGATCATTTCTGCCGATCTTTTCATGATCGCGCTTGAAAGTGATCTGGATCTCCGGCTGTTCTTCGGCTTCTCCTTCCTGAACAGGCATTCCGTTGGGATCCATGGGAAGTTCCGCCATGGGATCATCCAGCGCAAACATCTGCTGAGGAAGATTTGCAAACATATTTTCAAATGCTGACACGCTGGTCGCTGACCGGAACATGTTGGTCATGATCTCCTGATCGATTGCCATCATCAGCTCATCAAACATCCGGAATGCTTCCTGCTTGTATTCGACCAGAGGATCTTTCTGAGCATAAGCACGAAGTCCGATGCTTGCACGAAGCTGATCCATTGCATTCAGATGCTGCTGCCAGAGACGGTCGATCGCATCCAGAATAATGCGCCGTTCAAGCCATGCAATCGCTTCCGGTTCTTCGTAAGATGCCTTGATCTCATACATATTGGTGATTTTGTCGCAAATCGCCTTGGCAGTTGCTTCTTCATCGACAAGAGAATCTGTTTTGTATACGATAACAGATTCATCGAAGCCGATGGGGAAAGTCTGATTCAGCCAACCAAGCAGAACATCCTTGTTGATTTTATCTTTGGAATCCTTGTCGATGACTGCAAGAGCTTCCTGGATCTTTCCTTCCACACGGTCTGCAACCGTATCATAAATAAACTCTCTGCAGCTTTCATCGAACAGAACGTTCTTACGGATGCCATAGACGATTTCACGCTGTTTGTTCATGACATCGTCATATTCCAGAGTCCGCTTACGGATGGAGAAGTAATGCTGCTCGACACGGCGCTGTGCGGTTTCGATAGACTTGTTCAGCCAGGGGTGCTGCAATTCTTCCCCTTCTTTCATCCCGAAACGTTCCATGATGCCCACAATACGGTCAGAACCGAACAGACGCATCAGGCTGTCTTCAAGAGAAACATAGAAACGGGATGCACCGGGGTCGCCCTGACGTGCAGAACGTCCACGGAGCTGACGGTCAATACGGCGGGAATCGTGACGGCTGCTGCCGATCACATAAAGACCGCCAAGTTCAGCAACGCCTTCGCCAAGTTTAATATCTGTACCACGGCCAGCCATGTTGGTTGCAACGGTCACAGAGAATTTTTCCCCGGCACGGGCAACGATTTCAGATTCCATTGCGTGGTTCTTTGCGTTCAACACGTTGTGCGGAATCTTGCGGAGCTTGAGCATACGGCTGAGAATTTCAGAATCTTCAACGGAAATCGTACCGAGAAGGATCGGCTGCCCCGTCTTGTGATGCTCTTCCACATCATCCAGAATCGCTTTGAACTTTTCCTTCTTGGTCTTGTAGACACAGTCATTAAAGTCAACACGTTTACAGGGACGGTTGGTGGGAATGACCATCACATCCAGTTTATAGATCTGATGGAATTCGCTTGCTTCCGTTTCAGCAGTACCGGTCATACCGGACAGCTTTTCATACATACGGAAGTAGTTCTGAATGGTGATCGTCGCAAAAGTCTGGGTTTCACGTTCGATCGTAACATTTTCTTTGGCTTCCAAAGCCTGATGCAACCCTTCGCTGAAACGGCGTCCGGGCAAAATACGTCCGGTATGTTCGTCAACGATCATCACCTTGCCGTCCTGAACGACGTAGTGGATATCTTTTTCAAAGAGACAGTATGCACGGAGAAGCTGGGAAATGTCGTGGAGACGTTCACTCTTGAGAGCGAACTCTTCCTGGAAGGCTTTCTTCTTTTCGATCTTGTCCTTTTCATCAAGAGCCGGATCGGTATCGATCGCATGAATGGATTCCAGAAGGTCGGGCAGAACGAATGCATTCTTATCGTCGGAAACGGCGTTTCTTCCTTTTTCCGTCAAGTCTGCTTCATGCTGTTTTTCGCTCATGGAGAAATAAAGGGCACTTTCCACTTCCTGAAGCATACCGCGGTTGTTATCACTGCGGACATAGGAATCCATCTTTTCCACGCGCTTCATGATGTCCACATCTTCAAGAGCGTGCATCAGCTGACGATGATTGGGCATACCCATTTTGACCTGAACGAGCTTGAGGGTAGCATCTTCCAGTTCATCATCGGTTGCATCTTCTTTTGCAAAAACTGCATTTGCTTCGCTGACCAGACGGGAACAGAGAAGATTCTGCTTGTTGTAGAGATCGGCAATTGCGGGTTTCAACTGATCGAACTGGTGGGTGGAAACTGCCACAGGACCGGAAATGATCAACGGCGTTCTTGCTTCGTCGATCAAAATAGAGTCGACTTCGTCAATGATCGCATAAAAGTGATCTCTCTGAACCAGCTCTTCTTTACTGGAAGCCATTCCCATGTCACGGAGATAGTCAAAACCGAATTCACTGTTCGTACCATAGGTAATATCGCAGTTGTACTGTTCACGGCGTTCTTCGGAATACATCTGGTTCTGAATACAGCCGACAGTCAAACCGAGATACCGGAAAACAGTACCCATCCACTGGGAGTCACGGAGTGCAAGATAATCGTTCACTGTGACCAGCTGACAGTTCTTTCCGGTGAGAGCGTTCAAGTAAAGGGGCATGGTTGCCACAAGGGTTTTCCCTTCCCCGGTCGCCATTTCTGCGATTCTGCCCTGATGGAGCGCGATACCGCCGATGATCTGAACATCAAAGGGAACCATGTTCCAGGTAAGTTCATGTCCGCAAACTTCCACTGTCGTTCCGCACAGACGGCGGCAGGCGTTCTTCACAACAGCAAACGCTTCGCACATGATGTCATCTGTGGTTTCACCCTTCTGAAGACGTTCCTTGAATTCCTGGGTTTTTGCCTTCAGCTGATCATCAGTCAGGGACTGATACTGAACTTCCAATTCATTGATCTTTTTGACATAAGGACGGACTTTTTTAACATCGCGTTCCGCCTTGCTGCCGAAGATCGCTTTTAATACACTTGTTACCAAAGCCATAAATCAACCTGCTTTCTGAAATCGAGTTAATCTGAGACCGGTGCTCAACGGAAGGTATCTGCAGAAGCGGGTTCGATCCAGAGATGGAAGTCAACAGTTTTGTCGCCAAGACAGAGGGTGATCATGGTGTTCAGTCTGGTCAAAAGCAAAGCATAGGGGACCTTGACTTCGCCGCCAGCCACAGCAACGGCAACGTTGCAATCGCCAAGAATCGGTTCTGCATCACGGACTGCCATGATAAGATTCTTCAATTTCAAAAGTTTTCCGCGGAGTTCCGCATCAAACTGATAGGGTTTGTGACATTTCGGACAAAGAACCTGAAAATCATCCTGTGCAAGACTCATCAGATCAAATTTCACGACGCCGCCGCAACCATCTTCAACGCACAGAAAGTCGATCTGTGCCTTTCCTCCAGCCTGTTCTGCCATAGTATTTCTCCTTAATTATGAATGACAAACTTATAAAACATCCCGGAAATATAGCACCACTTTGTGGAATTATCAATTCTGAAATCAAAAAAAACAGCCCTTTTCATGAAGTTTTTAAGCTTTTAAAATACTTTTTTGACAAAGGAATGGAATTTTTCAGGATTCTCCGGAGAAAAATTGCAGAATCAGACAGCTGAGCCCCGGAACTGAGCTTTGGAAAATACTGCTGCCGGAAGATTGAATGAAGAGTGTTTTCAAACTTGACTTTCTGGAGAAAACGGTGTATATTACGGATCATTTAAAACTATAAGTACGGCCAAATTCAGATTTCTGAAAAAAAAGGAAGAAAATGTCTCGCAAACCATTGAAATTCGGGCGTTATGATGTTGCATCATATTCAGCTTTCACCATGTACTCTGTCTGCTCACTGGCAATTCCTTTGATGATCGTTGCCATGGGAAAAGATCTCGGTTTTCCACTGGATAAAGGCGGAATGTCTGCCGGCGGTCTGCTTCATGCGGCACGCTGTTCCCTCATGATCGCAGCTCTGATCCTCTGCAGTCTGATTGCCTCAAGAATCGGAAAACGTCTGACCATGGGTTTCTGTGTTCTGTTCTTCGGGGCGGGGATCACGGCTTGCTCCTTTAGTGTCAATTACTGGATGCTGCTCCCCTGTCTTGTGCTTGTGGGATTCGGAGAAGGGATCTGCGAAGGGATCGCAACGCCATTTATTCAGGATCTGCACTCGGATGCACCGGAACGTTATGTCAATATCGGACACGCCTTCTGGTCCGTCGGGATCCTTGCGGCAGTGATTTTTGCAAGCGGTCTGCTGGCTCTGGGCGTTTCCTGGAGAACCATTCTTTGCAGTCTCGGTGTTCTCTCCATGATCTCATCCCTGTTCTTTCTCTGGAAGGAAAATCCGAAGAAAAAATATCCGGAAACAAAGGATAAAATTGACTTGAAAGTTCTTTGGGAGCGTACCTGTTTGATCTTGAAACAGAAATGTTTCTGGCGGTGCTGCGGTGCAATGTTCTTCGGTGCCGGAGCTGAGTTCGGATTGACATTCTGGTCCGCCGCCTATATTGAGTTGACCTTCAAGACCTCTGTATTCGTTGCAGGACTCGGGACAGGTGCGATTGCTGTCGGGATGTTTATCGGACGGACATTTTTCGGTTACATCGCCAAACCGGAACGGCTTCGTTACATCAATCTTTATGCAACGCTGGCAACGATCCCGCTGTCTCTGGCACTTGTCTTTCTAAAACCCGGTGTACTGCCGAACTGGATGACTTTTACGATCCTGTTCGTTCTGCTCTTCCTCTGCGGACTCGGAATTGCGCCTTACTGGCCCACAACGCAGGTTTTCGGAGTCCAGAAAATGCCGCATTGCGATTCAACGCTGCTTTATATCTACTTCTCAGCCCTCGGGGTCCCCGGCTGCGGATTCTTCTCCTGGTTCATGGGATACATGGGCGATAAACTCGGCGATCTCCGGGCAACGATTCTGGTCGTGCCATGCAGTCTGGTGGTATTCATCTGCTTCACATTCTATGAAGGATGGCTTTCACGGAGTAATAAAAAGTGCTGATTTCCATCAGAAAAATGGGGGCTGCAGGCGATGGTCTGACAGATGATTCTGCAGTCATTGCAAAAGGAATTTCTCTTCTGAAAGAAAACGGAGGGGGAACACTTCTGTTTGAACCGGGGATTTATTTGTCCGGAACTCAGAAACTCTGCAGCAACATGGAATTGCATCTGGAAAAAGGTGCGGTTCTGAAAGCTCTCCCCGATATTTCTGCTTACGAAAAAGATTCCTCTGTCCCGGATGCTTCTCTCAAATACTATTTTCTCCATCTGGATCATGTGAATAATGTAACCATCTCCGGAGAGGGAACTATTGACGGTTCAGGACCGGCGTTCTGGAAACGGGAGTTTCTGGATCCGGCAGCACCGCCCCTGAAAGACGGAGAAGAAGCACCGGATGAAATTCCGGATCCGATCTGGAAATATTATGTCCTTGCACCGGAAAAAGAAAGAATCGTCACGATTTACGCTTCCGGCTGTTCCGGTTTGACACTGAAAGATTTTTCCATTAAAGATGCGGCGGCATATACAGCCTGGCTCATCGGGAGTGAAAAAATCATAATTCACAATCTGAACGTCCATAACCGAAGGAGCGGTCCGAACACAGATATCTTTGACATCGACTGCTGCCGCAATGTCCGGATCTCAAAATGCCGTCTTGCCGCAGGAGATGACTGTATTGCCCTGAAAAGCGATCCCAGCCGGACCGGTACAGATTTTGTATGCGAAGATATTCACGTTTCTGATTGTGACCTGACTTCTGCCACCTGTGGAATCAGGATCGGTTACGAGGGAGATGCCCCCATCCGGGATTGCCGGTTTGAAAACCTGACGATCCACGACACAAAAACAGCCATCGATTTTCTCTCCCTCAACACCCCCTGCCCTTTTGCAAAACTGGACAGCGGAACCCCGGTGGAACGGATCACATTTCAGAATATCACCATGAAAAACATCGGTTCTGCATTTTTCCTGTGGGCTGGCAAACAATATCCGGAAAAAGAGTATAAAGGTTTTATCAGAGACATCACCTTTTCCAATATCACGGCAGATGGTTGTACAACGAGCTGGATCGGGACGGCTGTTCCGGGAGCAATCAGAAATATCACTATGGAAAATGTCTCTCTGAAAATCGAAGAGTGTCTGGATCTTGAACCGGAAGCGGACCCGTTGGCGATTCCGAACATCTGGAGCTGCCAACGCAGAGCCGGTGCGCTGGTGATCCGGGGAATCGATGGATTGACAACCCGGAAGTTGACATGCAGGATCACCAATTCTGAAACACCAGCCCTGCGTTGGAAAAACATTACCCGTTTTGATCTGAACGGGAATGAGCAGGTTCTGGATGGCGTTTTATCGAAAATTTAAAACACCGCTCCTGATAACTCTATAACGCAGATTCACAAAAAAATATTTTAATATTTTTGTTCACTTATTGGTGATCATTAAACGATTTTCCTCCCCCCAAAAAAAAAGCTCCGGAAGAAAACCTCCGGAGCTTACAGGAAATATTCTGTATTTTCTTTAAGCCTTCAACTTTGCCGCCAGCACTGAGTCGATCATCGCCTGCAATGCGTAGAAAACCATACAGGGAATGATTGCGGTACTGTTTCCCGCTCCGATAATTGCAAGCATTGTCAAAGCAATCGTCAGAGATTTGGAACCGGCGGTGAACATGGCTCCGATCCGGTCTTCTCTCTTCATCTTCAACGGGATCCCGCCCCAGTAGAAGATTGCAAGGAAGATCAACCGCAACAGGATCCCTGCCCCGGCTGCAATGGCAAGAGCCTTCAAATCATAGGAGAGGAATTTGTCTCTTGCACCGGAAAAGAATCCGAGAATCAGCAAAATCACACATGCTGAGGGAATATATCCTGTCCAAGCCGGAGCTTTCCATTTTGCAAACTTCTGAATTGCCCAACCGACAAAGAACGGCAGAAGCACCAACAGAAGCAGATCCAGAAACATCTTGAGCGGGTTTGTGTCAATTTCCGCATTTCCGGAAACACACCAGGAAATCACCAGCGGCATGGTAACAACACCGACAAGATTGTAGATCACTGTCATCATCATAGCAAGCAGCACGTTTCCCCCCGCAGTTTCTGCCATAACGATCCCGCTGGAAAGAGTCGGCGGCACACAGGCGATAACGATCAATCCGAGAATTGCAGCCTGATCCAGCCGCAAAGCATGTCCCAAACCAAGTCCGATCAGCGGAAAAACAATCAGCGCAACAATGCCGCCGATCAAAAAGTTCAGCAGAAATTTACGGTCGAAATTCATATCCCCGAACTTGGTGCGCCATCCGCAAATCAAAAAGATAAGAATAATGAACGGATTGGAGCCAATAGCTTTCTTCATACAAACCCCGATGGGCGGATAAAGAAATGAAATCACAATGGCAAGCACCATACCGACAGGTAAAAACAACTTCTTAAACATGAATAACTCCTTGCAGTTTTCGTTATCCTATTAAAATACACCATAATCACATCTTTTTCAAGCCGGACAGGAAATAAAGATTGTTTTCCATTTGAGGCAATTTCAAAAGTCTTCAAAAATGGCGGAAAATTCTTGTTGCGATCTGCAAATGGAGCGTTTTCGGTGGTTACCCTGTGGGTAGCCACGCTCAAACTACCATTTCCAACTCATCAACAATCTTTTTTCAGCCAAATTTTGCCGGACTTTTGAAA
>SUVT01000092.1 GCA_015061845.1 Lentisphaerota bacterium | reverse complement strand
AATTTCAAAAGTCTTCAAAAATGGCAGAAAATTCTTGTTGCGATCTGCAAATGGAGCGTTTTCGGTGGTTACCCTGTGGGTAGCCACGCTCAAACTACCATTTCCAACTCATCAACAATCTTTTTTCCGCCAAATTTTGCCGGACTTTTGAAATTACCTCATTTAATCTGTTGTTTTGCGCTAATATAGCATATTTTTCCGGAATACGCCTTGACAAAATCACCAATATAGGGTAAATTATCACCATTATGAAGAAGATTATAAAGATTCCCGGTGATTATTATTTCAAGAGTGGTTTCGTTCCGGTTGCTCTTCGCAGAGTGCGCGGAACTGTTTTGACGCACCCTCATGATTACACGGGAATTCCTCATTGGCATGATTTTTCTGAACTGGTGATCATTACCTCCGGGTCAGGGGTTCAGAATATCAACGGAACATCCTATCCGGTGTCTGTGGGGGATGTCTTCGTAATCACAGGAAAAACTGCCCATTTTTTTGAAGAGTACCAGAATCTTGAGCTGGTCAATATTATTTTTTCTGACAAAGTTTTCCATGATATTCAGGAGTATCTGAACCGGATCCCGGGGTATCATCTGATTTTCCGTCTGGAACCGGAATTGCGGAGCAGAAGGGAATTTCACAACAATCTGACTCTTTCCGCTCATTCGCTCTCTTATGTTCTCGGAGTGATCCGGAAAATGGAGCTTGAATCCGGTTTTCAGAAACCCGGCTGCGAGGCAGCGATCATCTCTGCTCTTTTCGAGTTGATCGTCTTCCTTTCCCGTTCTTCTGACAGCAGTACGGAAAAACAGCCGCTCCCGCGGCTGGCGGGACTGTTCAGTCTTCTGGAGGCTTCTTATCAGGAGGAGTGGGATCTGCAGCGGATGGCAAAATGTGCCAGTATGTCTGTGAATACTCTTTTACGAGCTTTTCAAGCGGCTGTGAATCAAACGCCGCTGCAATATCTGACAGAACTCCGTTTGAAAGCAGCCTGTTCTCTTTTGAAAAATACGGATCAGCAGATCGGAGAAATCGCTTTTTCCTGCGGTTTTCATGATTCCAATTATTTTTCAAAGCGGTTCCGCAGTAAGTTTCATATGAATCCAACAGAATACCGGGCAGGAAACGGAAATGCCTGAAATTCATTGCAGAAATATTTGACAACAAGGAATTATAGTGTTATATTAAGCCATCATCAACTCAATATCAACAAAAGAGGTTTTTAATGGACAAACTCAATTACACCAGTCATGAACTGGCAGCACGGATCGGTAAAGCACCGAAAGATTTTACCAAGAAAGACATCATCGATTTTATCATCTCTGAAGAGATCCGTCATGTCAATTTCCAATATCCCGCCGGCGACGGCAGACTGAAAACTTTGAACTTCGTCATCAACGACGCTGCTTACCTTGATGAAATCCTCTCCTGCGGCGAACGTGTTGACGGTTCCAGTCTCTTCCCCTTCATCGAAGCAAACAACAGCGACCTTTATGTTGTTCCCCGCTTCCGGACAGCTTATATCGACCCCTTCTGCGAGCTGCCCACAATCAACTTCCTCTGCTCCTTCTTCAACAAGGACGGCGAACCCCTTTCCAGTTCTCCGGAATATACCCTGCACAAGGCTTGTGAAGCATTCACCCGCTCCACCGGACTGGAATTCCAGGCAATGGGCGAACTCGAATACTACGTCATCGCTCCCGATGATGCCTGCTATCCCGCAGTCGACCAGAAAGGTTATCATGAATCTGCTCCCTATGCAAAATTCGGCGAATTCCGTCAGCTTTGCATGAACTACATCTCCCGTACCGGCGGACAGATCAAGTACGGTCACTCCGAAGTCGGTAACTTCACCCTTGATGGCAAGATCTACGAACAGAACGAAATCGAATTTCTGCCTGTCAACGCAGAAGAAGCCGCTGAACAGCTCATCGTTGCAAAATGGATCATCCGCAATCTGGCTTACCAGAACGGTCTGGATGTGACCTTCGCTCCCAAGATCACCGTCGGAAAAGCCGGTTCCGGCATGCACATCCACTTCCGCGTCATGAAAGACGGTATCAACCTGATGCAGAAAGACGGCGCACTCTCCGATGATGCCAAGAAAGCAATTTCCGGTCTCATGGAACTTGCACCCTCCATTACAGCATTCGGCAACACCAACCCCACAAGCTACTTCCGTCTGGTTCCCCATCAGGAAGCTCCCACCAACATCTGCTGGGGCGACCGCAACCGTTCCGTGCTTGTCCGTGTTCCCCTCGGATGGACCAGCAAGAAAGATCTCTGTGCTCAGGCGAACCCGAACGAAAAATCCGGTGCTTCTTACGACACCTCCCAGAAGCAGACTGTTGAAATGCGTTCCCCCGACGGTTCCGCAGATATCTTCCTGCTCCTCGCAGGTCTGGCTGTCGCATTCCGTCATGGATTTGAAAACCCCAATGCGCTTGATGTCGCAGCAAAAACCTATGTGAACGTCAATATCCACAAAGATGAAAATAAGGCGATCCTTGATTCTCTCAACGTTCTGCCCGACAGCTGTGCAGCATCTGCAGATTGCCTTGAAGCTCAGCGCGCATTCTACGAAAAAGACGGCGTGTTTGCGCCCACGATGATCGATGGTTTGATCGCAACCCTGCGTAAGTTCAATGACCGCACTCTCCGTGCTGACATTGGCAACGATCAGGCTAAGATTCTGGAACTGGTGGAAAAATACTTCCACTGCTGATTCTGTTTCTCTGAAAAATCAGAAACTCCGCTTTTCCGATAAGGTTAAGCGGAGTTTTTTTATGGCTGTTGGAGCAGTTCCAGCTGCTGCCGGTAGTTCTTGAGTAATTTCTCACGGAATGAATCTTTTTTGTCCTGTGCTTCTTTCTGTTTCAAACGCAGTTCTTCCGGTGAATGTTTCGTAAAAATATAAGAGTAATCTTTTTTCAATTTCAGTTTGGAAAGTTTCTCAAGTTGATGAAGTCTTGTTGTATAATCCAAGTATCTTCTTTTCCAATAAATATAATGTGAACGGAGTATTTCCGCCTGTTTTTCCAGTTCGGTAAAACGGTAAAAAGCTGTTTTTCCATACTGGATATTCATCTGTTTTGAACGTTCAGACGACGGAAATTTCTTTTTTGCATTCCGGTATTCCGTTACATAGCGGAAACGCCGATCGGAATACTCCTGCAATTTTTTGTCAAACATGAAAATTTCATCATCATTTGTAACCGGTATATTGCGGATGACTGTAATTTTCATCACTTCCGGAGGGATTTCTTCGGAGTCCGGTTGATTTTCCGGCAGTTCAAGCTTCTCCGGTTTATCCGGCTGCTCCGGTTGAGGTGTGTCCGTTTTGTGAACGTCCTGTTTGACCTCTCTCGCAGCTGTTTCTGTTGTTTGAACTGCCGGTTTTCCGGTTTGAGTTTCTGTCTGGCGTTTTTTGACAGACAGATGGATTGCGGTTCCTGATATTACTACCAGCAAAAGAGTGATCGCAACCATGAGGCGCGTTCTTTTTTTCTCCTGACGATCATTCAGAAAGGATCCCGGATGAAGAAGATATTTCCGTAACCTGCTGATCGTATATTTTTCCGGTCGATCGCACAGGTCAAGGATCAACTGCATCAGTTCTGCTTCATCTCTGCTGCCATCACCGGAATATTCCGGAAACCGCTCAACGGAATTTCCTGTCAGTGTGCAGTAAAGGACTTTTCCGAGTGCATAAAGATCTCCGGCTTGATCAGGACATTTTTCCTGATTCCGTACAGCAGGCGGGATAAATCCGGGTGTTCCGGCAAAACTTGCATTCACACACGGCGCAAGCAAGCCCGGATCGCCAAGAAGATAATGATCGTCATGGATCAGAATATTTTCCGGTTTGACATCACGGTGGAGAAATCCGGCATCATGCAGAGCTTCAAGGGCATTCAGGAGAGCCACGCCCATTCTCCGGCATTCATCGGAACTCAATTTTCCGCACTTTGCAACCGTAGACCCTGCCAACGGCATCGTATAAAAGAAAAAATCATCCTCTATGGCAAATTCCAACACGGGAACCATATCCGGATGGTGCAGCTGCCGGTATTTGCTGACAGCTTCCAGTTCTTTTTCTCCGGCTTTGGCAGCCAGGGGGATCACCTTCACCGCAACTTTTTCTTTACGGCGGAGATCAAGAGCTGAGTAGACGATCCCGGAACTTCCCTGTCCGATCATCTCTGATTCTGTAAGGTGCGGCGGCAGTTCAAAAGATTTCAAAATACAGGATCTCCATCAGATAATTCAATGATTTTTTTCTTCAGAAATTCCTGACACCGTTTCCGTCCGACATAAACAGAATTTTCTGATATTCCGAGAAATTCAGCTGCCCGTTTGGTCTCCCACATCTCGTATTCCGTGAGCGTGTATGCCAGATAGGTTTGCGGTTTTACCCGTTCCTTGAGAGCCGATAGTGCTTCATTCAGAATCAAAGCCCGCCATTGTTCATCAAAAATGATCTCAAAGGAATTGTCTTTATCATCATTTTGCAGATCAGGGGCTGATTCATCCTGACGGCGGAAAATATCGCAGATCCGGCTGCGGATGATCCGGTTGAAGTATGTCCGGAACCGGGCTTTTGCCGGGTCATAACAGAAGTGATCCACCGATTTGAAAAAACTTTGCATGACTTCCTGTACCAGATCTTCAATATCATTCTCGCGGATCCCGGATTTCAGACCGATGATCCGGATGACAGGGGAATAACGGTCATAAAATTCGTTCCAGGAGATTTGATCACCTGTTTTGATTTTTTCCAGCAATGTACGCCGGGTGTTGGGGTAGAGTGCCATCTGTCAGTTCTTTCTTTATATTACGGTAATATAATTTTATTTCGCAGTGAAATCAAGTCATTTTATTTTTTTTTGCTGAAGTGTAAGATTTTGTTGAATATTGCGTTAATTCATAATGTACGCCGATATTTTTTCAATAAATCAGGCAAAGACGACTTGAAAAAATTGTCAGATGATGCTATCTTCTATAAGAATTTTCTTTTTAACAGATGAAAGGATTTTTTGAGAAAATAGAAATCAGAGATAATAACAGACAATTTTTTTGAAGGAAACTTCAAGAGCAGACTGGACGCATCCGAAAACGCCAAAAAAAGATTTGTCCAATACATTTGCTTCAGAAGGGTCCCCCTGTCTTCATGTACAGGGGCGTTCTTTGTTTGCAGGTATTGGAAGGTATTGGCGTACCTCGGATGCGATGCAGCGGGGAACGCCTTTTTTTTGTTCCCTGTTTGTTTTGAAATAAAATTTTCCATAGAGGAAGATCAATAAACAAAGAAGAAAAGAGAACGGTTCTTTTTTCAGAAAACAAAAACAGAAAGGGACAGGAAATGAAATTTTCCAAACTCGTAGTGATGGCTCTGCTTGCAGCAGGGGTAACATTCGTATTCACCGGTTGCGGAGACAAAAAAGAGGAAGCTGCTGAAAGCAAAAAAACTGAAAAGTCTGAAAAGTCTGAGAAAAAGAGTGGAGCAAAAGCTGCTGCAGACAAAATTATCAAGAAAGAAGCCAAAGAAGACGGAATCAGTAACGCTAAGTTTGTCAAAGAAGTAAAAGTCTCCAAAAACTATATCGTTGTTTGCTATAATGCAAAATCAGAAAAAAAAGGTAAAATAAAACTTGGTGCTCATGTAGTTAAAAAAGGCGGAAAATGGAAAGCCGTCGACTTTGAGGATAATTGGGAACCCAAGTCCAAGTACGAAGACAGCGAAGACGAAGATAGCGAAGACAGCGAAGACGAAGAATAAGAATCTCGTTTAATATCATTTTCCGGGGCTGTTGCAAAACCTGAAATTTTTGCAACAGTCCTTTTTATTTTGTGCATGGAACAGGCTTCAGATTGGAAAAGTTTCCGGAAACATTCCCGTTACAGTTATTCCGTCCGTTCAATCTTCCACGGGGAAGAGTTGTTCTGACGTTTCAAGTAAAAAATGACGGTTTTATCTTTTGTTTTTTTTACTCTGACGGTGCATAAATCTTTTCCGTCTTTCATGTATGTATTCTTTGGCGGCATGGAGATCACAGAACAGCCGCCGAGCATATTTTTAACTTTTTTTTCTGCATCCGGACGGATTTTTTCATTTATGGAATCTAATTTCTTTTCGATATCGGAGATCTCTTTTTCTGCGGGTGCATTGCATAAGGTTTTCATCGTTTTGAAATCGAGTTCCGCACCGGCTTTCAGATATTTCTGAACAACTGCCTCCGGGGAATCGTGCTGAATACCGTTTTTACCATCTTCTTTTCTGCATCCGGTAAAAAGGAGGCAGCTTGCGAAGAGGATTGCGGCGAGGAAAATTTGAGCCGGGGAAGAGTATTTCTTTTTCATGATTTTATCCCTTTTTTATGTTCTGCTGCTATACGCACAGGATTTACGGGGCAGAACCGTTATTTTTACAACTTTCCTGTCAGCAAATCAAGCCGTTTTTCTTTTTTCAAACCTTTGAAATTACCTCATTTTATTCTGCTAATATAACAGTCGATCATTGCTTTTTCAATCCCGCATTATAATAATTTATTGAAGAAATCGTTTGACATTCATTGTTCCGGATGTATTTTAATAGAGTCTTAAAACAAGGAGCTTTTGCGATATGAAAAAAAATTATACCTTTCCGAACTGTACCGGATTCTCTTATGATACTGAAACATCGGTTTTGACTTTGACCGATCTTTTCGGGATGACTTGCGGACATAATATGCAGGAAGATGACTATTCCTGTTCGGGGCTTGCGATCGTTTGTGTGGATGAAAAACGGTTGGAAGGGCCCAAGTGGAGATATGAAATTCTTTCTTCTTCTGAAAAAGAGTTTTGTTTTGCCGCATCTGATGCCGGTAAAACCGTCTGCATGGAAGCCAAGTGGAGCTTTGAACCGGAATATGATCTGATCGATTGTCATTACAGCTTGAAAAATACCAGCGATAAGGCTGTTACCGTTCGCCGTGCATTGCCCCGCTGGGTTTTCTCTCCGGGGGAATATAACATCTATTCCCAGATGTCCCGCTGGAACTCAGAAAACATTCTGCAGTGTCAGACTTTGCGCGGAGCCGATATCCATCTTCATGGCAGAGCTGCCAGATCAACCGTTGGAAATACATCTTTCTGTGTGATCCGTGACGAAGAGAATATGACAGCCGCAGCTTTTCACGTTTTCCCCCGCGGAAACTGGGCGATCAATGTTCATTCCGATATCATCAGCAATGAATATCCGGCAGCAGTTGTGGAAGCGGGATTGTCAGATAATGATCTGTTCCTGACACTTCAACCCGGAGAGGTGATCGAACTGCCCGAAATCCTGATACAGGAAGTTCCCATGGGCGACTTATTGAAAATCAGTGCGCCGCTCCAGAAATATATGATCCGGAAACGTATGCCCGATGTAAAACTTCACCAGCCGCCTGTAGTTTATAACGGCTGGCTTTACCGCTTTACAGATTTTACCCATGAACAGCTTTCACAACAGCTTCAGGGGGCAAAAGAGATCGGCTGCGAAGTCTTTATCGTCGATGCCGGTTGGTTCGGCGGCGATTCGGGCTGGTCACTTGTCGGTGACTGGCGGGAAAAGGAAGGCGCGCCGTTCTATGGTAACATGAAAGCCTTTGCTGATGAAGTCCGTGCTGCCGGTTTGAAATTTGGTTTCTGGATGGAGCCGGAACGGTTTGCTCCGGGGATCCCCATCCGAAACGAGCATCCGGAATGGTTCCCGGAACATACTACAAGAATCGACTTGACCCAGCCTGCCGCCGCGGAATATTTCCGGAACGTGATCGCTGAAAATGTAAAGAAATTCGGTGCGGAATATATTAAAATCGACTTCAATGCAAGTGTCGGCTACGATGAATCAGGAACAGAACTTTATAACTATTGTACGATCCTGAATGAACAGATGCAGCTTCTCCGGAAAGAGTTTCCGGGGCTTGTGGTGGAAAATTGCGGTTCAGGAAATCTCCGCAATGATCTTACGACAGCATTGATCTATGACCATGCGTTTATCAGTGACAACGCCAATCCGTTTGAAACGCTGCGGATCCGTCAGGGAACCTTCATGCGGACATTGCCCGGACGGACTTTGAACTGGATCGTCATGCGTCCGGCACCGGAACGGAGAACAAAAATTTCCGATGTAACTCAGGTTTTTGCCTGTGCCGCCGCAACCTGGGATGAAGCGGCTCTGTTTGATCTTGATTATGTCATGATCTCCGGATTGCTGGGGATCCCCGGGTTCTCCGGTGAGCTTGCTGAGTTTGATCCGGAAATCAAGCAGAGAATCTCTTCTTTTATTGATTTCTACAAAGAAAACCGGAAATTTTTCTCTGATTCCCATGTGTTTATGCTGACTGCTCCGGATTCTTCTGTCACGGATTATGAAAAGTATCTTGTATTCCAGATGCAGGGGGATCAGACGACCGATTCCCTGCTTTTTGTGTTCAGCGATGGAGCATCCCGCCGTTCTGTCCGGAACTTCCGTCTGCAAGAGCTTGATCCCGCAAAGAATTACCGCGTGAAAAAACTGTTTGCTGCGGATGCGGAAGAGCTGATCCAAAGCGGAGCCGATCTGATGCGTTACGGAGTGAAGACGACCCTGCTGGAAAATCAGCATGTTCACCACACTGCCGGACTTTATCAGATTTCAGAGATTTGAGGAGGTTTCATCCCTTCTGAAAGACAACGAGATGTCTCGGTCGGAAAGAGGGGATGACATAAAACATTTTGCAGATCGTTTGATTGATCTTTGATTTGAGCGGAAGTCTTTCATAGTATTCATAATGATTGTCAAAGAAGAGATGTTCTCTGACCGTCAGACCGTGCATTTGAAAGAGTTCCGCAATTTCATGTTTGAGGTAGAGCCGTTCGTGGGGACGCCATTCTGATTTCATGAAAATATGAGAGTTTTTTAATTCAGAGAAGACAGTTTTGTTCCGGAAGAGTCCAAGGATATTTCCGATATATTTCAAGTTGTCTGTCGTTATGATCATGGTTCCTTTTTCAGAAAGCAGACGGGCACTTTCCCGGATGAAATGGAGCGGATTGTAGAGATGTTCAAAGATTTCACATGCAATGATCAGATCGACTGAGCCATCCGGCAGATCGACAGTTGTCTTATTCTTTTTATCTGCAAGGGGATTTTCGGGGTCGAGTTCTGTATAAAACAGCTGATTATAATATTGTAAAGCCTTTTTCTGGAAGTCCTCTGTAAAATGAAGCCCTGAACCATGGATTTTCGGTTCATCTCCATATAATCCTCTCAGAAGGATACCGATATCACCGGGATAACAGCCCATATCAAGAACAGTTCCGGGGGCATCGGGAAACAATTGATTGATCTTGTTGAAAAGCAGAAAATACCGCCATTCCTGAACTTTGTAATGTTTCGTTCCATCTTTCCACAACGGATCATTGTAGTCAGGAGAGATTTGCTCCAAATGCAAATCGGCAAACTTGCGGTAAGACGACAAATTTTTCAATACTTCTTTACGGTTCATAAAAAGACTCCTGATACAATTTGATCTTAATTATTTTATTACTATAATATGTTATCAATGAATAATCAAGGAAATATTTGTTATTTCCTGATTTATTTTTTTTCTCTGCTTCTGTAGAGGCAATTTCAAAAGTCTTCAAAAATGTCAGAAAATTCTTGTTGCGATCTGCAAATGGAGCGTTTTCGGCTTGTCCTCCATAGCTTCAGCGAAGGAGGATGGTAGCCACGCTCAAACTACCATTTCCAACTCATCAACAATCTTTTTTCAGCCAAATTTTGCCGGACTTTTGAAATTACCTCTGTATAAAATGTTTCATTTCGTTTATGAATGATCAGAAAAGATATCTTTTTTTTCTTCAATACACTTGTATTTTGTTTTTTTTGTGATAGTTTAAGATAGAATCAATCACTTTAACTCACAAAGGAGAAAAGTATCATGAAACGGATCAAAGTCGGTATCATCGGTCAGGGACGCAGCGGACGGAATATTCACCGTCATCTTTTTGAATGCTGCCCCGCATTGCAGGAACGTTTTGATGTGGTAGCCGTTGCGGACCCCATCGAAGAACGCAGAGTCAACACCAACCCCGGTGCAAATCCAAAGTGCAAACATTATGCCGATTACAAACAGCTTCTGAAAGATAAAAATGTGGAACTGGTCGTCAATGCCAGCCGCAGCCACAAACATGTGGATATCTCTATCGAAGCCATGAAAGCCGGTTATAACGTGATCAGCGAAAAACCCCTGACCAACAAGGTCAGCGAAGTCGACCGTCTCCTGAAAGTTCAGAAAGAAACCGGAAAGTTCTTTGCAGTCTTCCAGCAGGCACGTTTCCGTCCTCTTTATCAGAAAATCTGTGACGTTATCCGCTCCGGAGTTCTCGGCGAAATCGCAATGGTCAAAGTTTCTTACAACTCCTTCGGCAGACGCTGGGACTGGCAGACTGTTCAGGGGCTGAATGCCGGAGAACTGATGAACACCGCTCCCCACCCGCTGGACCAGATGATCGCTTTGTGGGATATGTTCGGCGCATCCATGCCGGAACGCATTTTCTCCAGACTCGCCAACTATAACAACGCAGGCGATGCAGAAGACTTTGTCAAACTCGTTTTTGATGGAAAAGGACATCCGGTCATTGACCTGGAAGTGACCAAAGAGTGCCTCTTCCCCCAGAAGATGTATCAGGTTTTCGGTTCCAACGGTTCTCTCGTTGCAGACGGCAGCACCGTGGAATGGAAATATTACAAGCCGTCCGAAGCTCAGCCTGTTCAGGTCAGAATCGAAACCATGGAAACCGAGGGGCGTCTTCCCGTCTACTGCTCCGAAAAGCTGAATTTCTATTCCGAAAAGATGGAACTCCCTGATTTTGCCAACTCCTTTGACGATTGGGGAACCAAGTATTATTGCAATATCTATGATGCTATCACAGCCGGAGAGCCGCTGGTCGTCCAGCTCGAACAGGTTCGCCGCCAGATCGCGATCATCGAAGAGTGCCATAAGCAGAACCCGCTGAAGAAGACAGTCAAAGTTCCCAAAGGGATCATGTAATCATCATGGATTATTTCTCTGACCTTGAGTTTGTCTGCTTCGGCAGCAGCAAACATGCGACCGGAGTGACAAAGGATCGTTCCTTTGACTATTACGGACTGCAGTATATCAGGGCAGGGGAGATCTATGTTCAATGTGGTGATCACCCGGCTTGGCAGGCAGAAGGACCGCTTCTGTTTCTGACCGGACCGGGGAAAAAGTTTGCCTATCATACTCCCTGCGGCGGACGTGAGCATATTTATGTTTGTTTCCGCGGGGAGCGGGTGAGCCGTTATCTTGCCGGAGGTTTGATGCCGGAGCCGGGACAGAAGATCCTCATTACGGAAGAGAAGGAGTTTACTTCTCTGATGGAAGAGATTGTCCGGAAACTGCAGAAAAATTCCCGGACAGGTTTCGGGGAAGCTGTTCTGCTTCTGGAAAAGGCTTTATTGCTTTCCGGAAACCAGCCCGCACCCCGTCAAGCCGGAGCGTTCAACCGGAAGATTATCACCGATTTTGCAGAAAAAATTGCAGAGCATCCAGAAAAAGAGTGGAACATCGAAGAAGCAGCCGCAGAAAACAGGTTGTCAGAGGTTCATTTCCGGAGATTGTTCCGGCGGGAAACCGGATGTTCTCTGAACCAGTATATCCTGCAGCAGCGGATCCGTTATGCGACACATCTGCTTCAAACAACAGATATGCTGATCAAAGAGATCGCTTTTTCCTGCGGTTTCGGCGGAGAATTTTACTTCTCCCGTCAGTTCAGCAAATTCATGAAACAATCACCATCCGAATTCCGGAAAAATATTTGAGAAAGGAATTGATCATGTCAGAAGAGATCAAAATTGCCATTGTCGGTCTTGATACCAGCCATGCAACAGCATTTCCCAAGCTGATGCAGGATCCCGCAACTCCGGAGGATCAGAAAATCTCCGGTCTGCGTGTCACAAGATGTCTCCGTTTTGAAACTGCGTTCCAGAACAAAGAAGGTCTTGATAAGCGTCAGGAATATCTGGAAAGTATCGGCGTGATGGTCACGGAAAACTTTGAGGAAGCCGTTGCAGATTGCGATGCCATTATGATTGAGATCAATGACCCCGCACTGCATCTGGAATATTTTGAAAAATGCGCTCCTCTCGGCAAACCCATTTTCCTTGACAAGCCCTTTGCCGATACCGTGGAAAACATGTGTAAGATCATTGACCTCGCAAAGAAATACAATGTCCGTTTCTTTACGTCATCCAGTCTCCGGTTTGATATCGACTTTGTAGAAGGATTGGAAAAGAATCTGCCTGTGGAAAAAGGGATGACCTGGGGACCTGCCGGGATCCCTCCGAAAGGCGAAGCGGTTATCTGGTACGGCTGTCATACCTTTGAAATGATCCAGCGCATCATGGGTTGCGGCGCAGAATCTGTCTGCGGGGTAAAAGAAGGGGATAACTACCTGTTCCGTATCAAGTATGCTGACGGCAGAACGGGTATCGTTGAGCTTGGTTCTACGTTCAACTACGGAGCGTTGATCCGTACCAAAGAAAATGACGGACTGTTCATCAAAGTGACCGGACGGGTTCCGTTCTACTACATGCTGATGAAAGAGTTTGTTAAATTCCTTCATGGCGAACAGCCGGTTGCATTGGAAGATTCTGTAGAAGTCATGGCATTGCAGGAGGCTGCCTTGAAGTCCATCAAGAGCGGAAAAGCAGAACCTGTGTTTCATCTTTGATTTCATTGAGACAATGAAAGACTTATAGGGGCAGATATGTTTCTGTCCCTTTTTTTACCGTTTTTTTTTCATAAAAAAGAATGTTTATACTGAAATAATTTGCATTTTCCAACGTATTAGTCTATAGTATCGTAATTTAACCGGCTGGAGTTTTAGATGAATACACAAAAAAATTATAAGTTTTATGCCTTTGTAAGTTACTCCCGGAAAAATTCTCCGGCAGCGAACTATCTGCAGAAAAGTCTGGAACGTTCCAAGATCCCCACAAAGAAAATCCATGAATCATTGCTTCCGAATGATGGAAAACATATTAAACCGGTCTTTCTTGACAAACGAGACCTTGAAGTTTCCGAAAAAGACTTTTCCGAAAATATCCAGTATGCAATTGAAAATTCCAGATATCTTCTGGTGCTTTGTTCGCCTGAATCTGCTCAATCCGAATGGGTCGGCAGGGAAATTTCTTATTTTCTCGAAACCCATGATAATGATCTGAATGCAATTGTTCCGATTATTTTAAGCGGTCGACCGGGCAGCTGTGGGGAAGATGAATGTCTTCCGGACGCATTGCGGAGGGCTGATATCATAAGCCGGAATCTTCCCAATATGACAGCAGAAAAAGATGAATCTGAAAAACAGGGTTGGGAGAACGGTCTTGTTCAAGCCATGAGCTATATGCTTCGTGTTGACCGGGAAAGTATTAAAGCAACTATCGACGCAGAAAAAATGCGGATCCAGAGAAATTATACGATCATATCTCTGACTGCATTGTTGATCTCTTCTGTTCTGACCGTCTGGGCATTGTTTGCCGAACGGAAAGCAAAAAACAACGCCGATCTGGCGCAACGGAATGAAGTTAAAGCAAATTTGAATGCAGAAACTGCAAAGAAGAACGAAGCTGAAGCGAAACGGCAAGCCGGTATCGCAAAGAAAAATGAACAGCGAGCCGTCGCCGGGGAGAAAAAAGCTCTGGAAAATGAAGTAAAAGCAAATGAACAGACTGAAGTCGCAAAAAAAACTCTGGAGTTTTTACAAAATGTTTTCAACAGTTCCGATCCTGCGAAGTCGGGTAATAAAGATGTAAAGCTGATTGATGTGATCAATGCCAAAATTCCGGAGATCCATAAAATCAAGGAATGGCAGATAAAAGCCTCTGTTGCAATGATAGTAGGGGATATCCTTTGCAATTCAGGAAAACGTAAAGAGGCGTTGGAACTTATGAAAATATCTGTCTCTTTATATGAAAAACATGCCCCGGGAACAAAAGAATCAGCTTTAAGTTATGACAATATCGGGAGGGTTTATTATTATCTTGGGGACTATACTGCAGCATTAGAGAATTGTTGGAAAGCATTAACGATTTATAAACGTAGTTTTCCTGACGATTTTGAAAATATCTCCAAGTGCTATAATAACATCGGTGCAGCATATATTGAGCTGAAAAATTATCCTGCCGCACTGGAAAATATACAAAAAGCGTTGTCATTTGAGAAAAAAATTGTGCCATCTAATCATTTGTCTATGGCACATTGTTACAATAATCTCGGTACAATATATGCAAATCAAGGTA
>SUVT01000091.1 GCA_015061845.1 Lentisphaerota bacterium | reverse complement strand
CCTGCACCGAACAGTGTCTATCGTCCGCAGTCGACCACGGTGAAACGACCTTCGGATTACAAGAAGCCTGCACCGAACAGTGTCTATCGTCCGCAGTCGACCACGGTGAAACGACCTGCGACATCACCCGGAAGTTCGGCATACAGACCATCGACCACGGTGAAACGTCCTGCGACATCACCCGGAAGTTCAGCGTACAGACCCTCGACCACGGTGAAACGTCCTTCGACTTCTCCCGGAAGTTCAGCGTACAGACCCTCGACCACGGTGAAACGTCCTTCGACTTCTCCCGGAAGTTCAGCGTACAGACCCTCTACCACGGTGAGACGTCCGGATGAGAAGACTCCCGGTACGTCTCCCTATAGACGGTAAGTCCGCTTTTATGGAAGTTTCAGCAGAAACGGGAGTATATAAAAATATTTTTATATAACGCTTGAATTTTTCTGCAGAGAGTGTATTTTAGCAGAGGTGATCCATTCATTGGATCGCCTCTTTTTTATTTCAAAATACAGGAGCCTGTTTTATGACACCGATAGAATTTTCAGAATTGCGTTACGGGATGTTTATTCATTTCGGCGCTTTCAGTCAACTTGCCCGCGGGGAGTGGGTGATGAACCGTGAGCAGATTTCTCCTGCCGAGATGGAAGTCCTTGCAAAAGATTTCCATCCGGAAAAATTCGATGCTGATGAACTCTGCCGTCTGGCTGTCGATGGCGGAATGAAATATATTGTATTTACGACCATGCACCACGAAGGGTTCCGTATGTATCCGTCTGAACTGACCGATTTCAATGCCTGGAACTATTGCGGCAGAGACTTCGTTCGTGAAATCGTTGATTCTGCCCGGAAACATGGTTTGAAGATCGGACTTTATCACAGTTTGAATAACTGGCACGATGCTCCGGATGCAGTTGATGCGTTGGAAGATCCGGAAAAATATGAGACCTTTATCAAAAATACCTTTGCCCGCTTGAAAGAGTTGGCAGAACGATACAAACCTTTTGATATCGTCTGGTATGACGGTTGGTGGCCCTTCAATGCGGAAGGATGGCAGGGCGAAAAGATGAATGCCATGCTCCGGGACGTTCACAGCGGATTTATCTTCAACGGCAGAAACTGTCTGCCCGGGGATTTCGGGACACCGGAACAGCATTTGACACCGCCGACCCCGTGGCGGCCCTGGGAGGCTTGTGTGACATTGAACAATCACTGGGGCTATTATGAAGGCGATAACCGCTGGAAATCTCCGGAAGATGTGATAGATATGCTTTTGACTTGCGGTAGTCAGCGCGGAAATCTTCTCTTGAATATCGGCCCCAGGGGCGACGGTTCCATTCCGGAACGCTCTGTTGAGATCGTCCGGCAAGTCGGTCAATGGCTGCGGGAAGGCGGCTGGGAAGCTGTCAATGCGTTTGATGAACTGGTTCTTTCTCCCACGATCCCGATTCCCGGCGAACGGGGTGACTGGGATCCTCATGGAAGATTTACCGCTTCCGGAAACAATCTTTACTATGTTTTGATGTATCCCCGGAAAAGTTTGACCATTGCCGGATTTATCGGAAAGGTTCGGCGGATCACTGCTCATGGTGTTGGAGAACTGAAGTTTGTTCAGACCGGCAGTAAGCTGACAGTAGAGATCCCGGAAGCTCTTTCCGGACGGCTTGCCCCTGTTTTGAAGATGGAATGTGATTCTCCTGCCGGAATTTACCGGACCGGCGGTATGCGTATCGCGAAAGTCGATCATCCGCGCTATGATCCTGTCCAACCGGATATTCAGTATTGAGTTTTCAGGGGAATTTGAATATGGCAAAAGATAAGTTTCAGATCGACATGTGTCACGGCCCTTTGCTCGGGAAGATCATATTATTTGCTTTGCCGCTGATGTTTACCAATATGCTTCAGCTGCTGTTTCATGCGGCTGACTTGATTGTGATCGGACAGTTTTCCAATCATGAAGCAATGGCGGCGATCGGTTGTACCGGAAGCATGAACAGTCTTTTTATCAACGTGTTTATCGGAATTTCTGTAGGAAGCAATGTGCTTGCTGCCAGATATTTCGGGGCAAAAGATCCGGAAAATATACGGAAGAGTGTTCATACGGCCATGGCATTTGCATTTTTCGGAGGGCTTGCGTTGACAGTTGTTGCGCTGTTATCGGCGAAGCCTCTGCTGATATGGATGGGGACACCTGAAAATATTCTGCCCATGTCCTGTACATATATCTGGATCTGTTTCAGTGCCATTCCTTTTATTATGATCTATAACTTCGGCTGTTCGATTTTGCGGGCTGTCGGAGATACCCGGCGTCCATTTATCTTCCTTGTGATCGCCGGGGTGATCAATGTGATTTTGAACCTGATCCTTGTGATATATTTCAAGATGGATGTGGAAGGCGTTGCAATCGCAACCGCAGTTTCCCATATTATTGCAGCCAGTTTGATCCTTCATGCACTTTGTAAAAGTGAAAGTGAAATCAAGCTGAACCTCAAAAAATTGAAAATTGATCCCGGAATCATGAAAGAGATGCTCTGGATCGGGATTCCTGCCGGAATACAAGGCTCCTGTTTTTCATTGTCCAATATGCTGATCCAGTCTTCCATCAACTCTTTCGGCGATTTAGCCATGGCTGGAATGACTGCCGCGCTCGGTCTGGAAGGAATTGCATATGTCGGAGCCAATGCGTTCCATTATACGGCGATTTCTTTTGTTGCGCAGAATCTGGGCGGTCAGCACTACAAACGGATTTTGCGGAGCAGTTATTTGTGCTATCTCGGCGGAGCAGTTACCACCGCTATTATCGGTTGGGCATTTTATCTTTCCGGAGATTTCTTCCTTTCCCTTTACAACCCGGATCCCAGAGTGATTGAGTGGGGGATTTTGCGGATGAAGATCATGTTCACAACCTATTTTATTTGCGGCTTTATGGATGCTGCAACCGGCTGTTTGCGCGGATTGGGAGAGTCTGTTATTTCAACGATCATCTGTCTTTCCGGGGCTTGCGGGTTCCGTATTTTCTGGGTACTGTGCATCTTCCCGAAATACAAAACCATGGAGTGTTTGCTCTATTCCTATCCGATATCATGGGGATTGGTTGCTATTGTCGCTACGATCGTTCTTGCAATTGTCTACCGTAAAATCCTGCGGACACAATGCAAACGCTTTGTGAGCTGGAGCAAACTCGGTCCGGGAGTTCCGCGGGGATTCCGGTACATGGGAAATCTCAAGTAATTTCCGGAAAATACCTGCCGCCTCCGGGTCGCTGTTGATCTTTTTTCTGAAATTTTTCTGTTACCCCTCTTGACAAAACTGCATTGTAACGGTATAATAACGTTAACGGGAAAGGTGCGGTATGTCATGGCAGTAACATTAAAAGAAATAGCAGAAGAGATCGGCGTCAGTAAGATGACGATTTCCCGTGTTCTGAACGGGAAAACTCAGGGGCAGGTTTCTCCGGAACTTACTGCAAAAATCAAGGCGGCTCTTGCCAAATATAATTATCAGCCGAATCAGAGTGCCCGTAATTTGCGTTCCGCAAAGCAGCCGGAGTATCAATCTGTTGATGATTCTACTGTTACATTGCTGCTGCCGTGTCCGGATTTTCTGGACAAACCCATTGATCTGATTGCAGAGTATGTTGAAATTTCCAATGCGGTTTTGCAGACGGCATGTCAACATGATTTCAAAGTGAAGGTTCTGCCGATCTCCCGGACGAATGATCCTTATGATATCGAATGGGCGTGGCTGAAAGATCTGGGTGCCGGAAGCCGGGTGCTGGCATATTCCGCCTGGTTTCTTCCGGTGTTGACTGAACTCTCCCGCCGGGGGTGCCGGATCGCTATGATCTCTGCTGAAGTCTTCTGGCGGCAGGCATATAACAACGTCGCAAAAGACTGGGCTTTGTTCACTTATATGACCGTTGACGGCTCCATGCAGCTGGTGCAGCATTTGATAAAAGAGGGCTGCCGGAAAATCGCAATAGCCACCAAATACCCGGATGAGCCGGATGAACCGCTGGTCGTTGGCTATAATAATGTCTTGAAAAAACATAAAAACCGGTACTCCAACATTATCCGTTTACAAAAAAAGAATGCGCAGGAGCTTGATATTGAAACGATCCGGAACGCATACGATAAAGATCCTTTTGATTCTCTCGTGATAGAATGTCCTTCCAATTGGAAATTCCGTTACCGGGATTCTCTGGCAAAAAATCTGGATTTACCTGAAGATGTCAAAATTTTATTCTGTGATGACCGCAGCGACTGTTCCCGGTTGAGCCCGCCGATCCCGTCCATCCATTGTCCCCGGAAAAAAATGGGACAGGATGCTGTCGAAGCGTTGCTGGCAGATGATTTTATTCCCGGCGAAAAATTTTATCAGGGCGAACTTGTTTTAAGATAACAAAAACTTTAATACAGAGGAGTTCAACAATGAACAAAAACAAACCATTTACACTGATCGAGCTGCTGGTTGTAATTGCGATCATCGCAATTCTTGCCGGTATGCTGTTGCCTGCATTGAATCAGGCAAGAGAAAAGAGCAGAGCTTCAAACTGTCAGGGAAATATGAAGCAGATCGGAACAGCATTGTCAATGTATAATGCATCCTATGATGATTATTATCCCTGTTCAGAAGTCGCATGGGGTGACTTGAATAATAAGCCAACTTGGAGTGATGTTGTCTTGCCGTTTATGGGCGCAACTACAAGTTTCACCAGCAGTCATTACAACCGGGGCGGTGCTTTTATTTGTCCGACTCAGAAAAATGTCTATCCCTCATGGAGAATTTATATCTCTTACGGAATTAACAGAGACTTTGTTGGAAGAGAGAATTACACAAACCGTACATGGGCGAGTCAGAAGACCGGCGGGGTAAAAGCCTCAAGCGTGTCTGCTCCTTCAAGTCAGCTGATTGTAACAGAATCCTGGTATTCATCCAATCGGAGCCAAATGCAGGATATCGGAGGAAAATCTGTTCCGGCAAGAACTCTTGGTTATTTTATTGCTGATCATGGAACTGTTACTTTCCGGCACTCCCGCAAAACAAATACTCTGTATGCAGACGGTCATGTTGCTGCAGAAGATCAATCCTGGATTTATATGGGGCATCCTCTCAAATATCCATGGAACGTTGGAAATGCTTCAAAAGGAAACGCATTCTCTGTATATCCCGGCAGACAATCCTTTGACATCGAAAAAGGCTACGATCCTTATTTGTAACCAAAAGAAAGGCTTTGAGATATGAAACTGAAATTAGTTAGTTGCGCTCTTATTCTGGGAGCGTTTGCATTTGCTCAGGATACCACTGTCCGGAACGGTGAAGCGGAAAATTCTGGGTATTACAATAATTTATGGAATAAACGGACACAGGGAAATATCCTTTCCAAAGGAAAAAAAGTTACCTTTTCTATTCCGACCAATTACCGTTTGACCCAGGATGACAAAGATTCTTTTGATTTGACAGACGGAAAAATCATCAATGACAAAAAATCCCTGATCTGGTTTTATAAGGACACAGTCGGCTGGTTCGGCGGCGTTTCCGATGGCGGTGTGAATTTCCAGATCGACCTCGGCGAAGTCAAAAATGTCGACCGCTTTGTGATCCGCTGTCTGGGCGGTGAAGTTCAGAAGACTCTCGGATTCCCGAAACGGTTTGAAATTTTCGTTTCCAAAGACGGCAAGAATTATTACCGGACAGCTTTCATGCAGAAACTGGCAGAGTCCGATCAGGCTCTCAGTGACTTCAAGAACAGTTTTTATATTCCGGAACGGGGAAAAGCAATCGTTTATCCCTTTGAATTTCAGGTAAATGCAGAAGCCCGCTATATCGCATTTACCATTGCATCTGCAGCCGGCGGTCTATTCACCGACGAACTGGCAGTTATGGAAGGAAATCCGAAAAAAGCCGGATTCAACTCCGTTTATAAGACCGCTTCCATGCCTTTCTACACCAAGGGTATTCTGATCAGCCCCAAACTCAATGAGTTTGTGCTTTCAAAAAATATCATAACACCCGCTTTCTTCACTTATTGTGATATGAGAACTCCGGCTCAGAAAAAGTCTCCTATGATGTTGGAACTTGACTTGCCGGAAGGCGTGACCGCTGTGAAGCCGAACGCCGTGAAGGAAGAAAAATATACCGATAAAAAAGGACAGAAACGGGTAAAACTGACGATGCAGGTCAAGCCCCGTCCGTGGAGCGGAACCATGCTCGACCCGCTGTTCTTCAAAGTCACAAAAGATATCCCCGCCGGAAGTAAGGCATATTTCTCATCTTACAGTCAGGGTGTGGAACTCATCAAACAGGAATTTCCGTTCCGTGCGATTGAAATTGCTCCTGTTCCGCAGCTGAAACGGATCCATGTCAGTCTTGCATGGATGGGCGACAACGATGCCCGGTACTATCCGGAATTCTTCAAAGCATGGCAGACACTCGGCTTCAATGCCGTCAACGGTTTCCCCCGTTACTTTACTGCAAAAGACCGTGACCAGCGGATCGCATTTTTCGATGAAGTCCGCCGCCGCGGAATGAAAGTCGTCATGACAGATTCCCCCATTCATGCAATGCCCGGAAAAGGCAAAAAAGGGCATGAAATGAACTGTCTTGATAATAAGATCGTTGCGGTTTGTCCCTCCTATCTCGGAGTGTTCCACGAAAAAGAGTGCAAGCGGATCCAGGCTTGTGTGGAAAACTCCAAACCCGATTATGTCTTCTTTGATATTGAAGCGTTTTACAGTTCTCATGTGACCGCCAAACGCTGTTCCCGCTGTTTGGCAGCAATGAAAGCAGCCGGAATGACTTCCATGGATGCGTTCACCAAGAAGGTTGTTGCAAAGAAGTTGGCAGATTTCCATGCAGCAGTGAAGAACGGTGCAAAAGAAGCCGGAATCAAATGTCCTCCCATCGGACTTTACGGCAGAGGTCCCGGAGCCATTGACCGTTCCCAGCCTGTTATGGATTGGGATCAGATGTATCCCCGCAGTATTACCATTTCCCAGCCCAGCCTCTACGTCGGAGAACGTCCCTGGCTGGTTCATGAACGTGTCCGTCAGATCCATAAACTCATGAAGAACCGGAATATCATTCCGTGGCTGACAGCCGGAACTTACGGTGAAATCAGACCGCAGTTCGTTGAATATATAGCACTGGAAACTCTTCTCAACGGGGCAGGGGGATTCACCTATTATGCCTACTGGGATTTCGATAATGCGCTGGAGTATGCCGCAATGGCGAAAGCTCTGCGTATGATCGCACCTTACGAAGATCTTGTCATGGATGGCGAACTCGTTGAAATCAAAGTCGATGGCGTTAATACTTCTGCGATCCGCAAGGGCAATGAAATGCTGCTGCTCGTCGGAAACTACAGAAGACCCGATATGAAAGTCACCGTTCCTCTTCCGTTCAAGAGTGTGAGTGCGATCAAAGATCTCCGTAACGGAGAAAAATTCAAACCCGGAAAAACATTGAAACTCAATGTCCCCAGAAGCGATATCCGTCTGCTCTATATCAAAGGAAAGTAATTATGTTGGAGAACCAGAAACTCGTGCCTCTTACAGGCTCATTTATCAACATGCTGATCCCGGACACCGGGATCACAAACAACGGTTTGAAAGATTGGGAAAAAGATTTCCAGTTTCTGAAAGCCATCGGAATGGATCATCTGTTCGTGATCCGTACAGAATTTGAACAGGGCGGACAGAAACTTTCTGCTGAAGATCCCCGTTCCACAACATGGAAAGAAGACGCCTGCCTGCTGGATATGGTGTTCCGTCTTGCTGATAAATACGGCATGACCCTGTATCTCGGCGGACCAGTGAGTATCACAAATCTTCACATGGGCGACTGGAAAAAAGAGATCGACGATACCAAGCGTTACTATGACCGCACCATTGCAAAATATGCGGATCATCCCTGTTTCAAAGGCTTGTATGTCTCTCTGGAAGCTCTTCCGTGGCACTTCAACTTCTTTGATATCTGCGCAGAAGTTCTGGATTATATGAAGGCAAATTATCCGGAAAAGAAAACCTTTATGTCACCCAGTTTGATTGCTGTTACCGGAAATATGAGCCAGCGTTATACTCCGGATCAGTGGGTGGATATTTACGGCAGATATTTCTATGAAAAGATTGCAGGGAAGCTGGATTACTGCGCACCGCAGGATACCGTTTCCATCCCTGCCTGTGAACTCGGCGTGATTCAGGATAACGGTTTGACGGAATGGTACAGCAAAGTGAACAAGCTTTTCACTGATTGCGGAATCGAACACTGGACAAATATTGAAACCTTCCAGAGACCGTTCCCCGGTCATGGCGAACCTTCCGGAGTGTACCGTCAGATCGACTACCGGTCGCTTTATATGAAACTTCAAATGGCATCACCTTTTGTAAAGAAGGCGATCACCTATGATTACTTTTCCTGTATCAGCCCCAATTCCGAATGGGGTTCTTCCAGACGGCTTCTTGCCCGTTATCTGGAAATGATCGGGCGTGATCCCGTGATCATTGATGAGATCTACGGATAATCTTTATCCGTCTAGCTCCAAAAACAGAGCCTGAACTGAATCGGGCTCTGTTTTTTTTATTTTTTTATCTGACATAATTTGAAATTTTATCCGTACTAAATTATAGTAACCCCGATGTCATTTTATGAGAGGAGAAATGTGATGGCTGAACCCTGTAAATATTATGCACTTATTTGTTATTCCCGCAAGAATTCGCTTGCTGCAAATTTTTTACGCGAACGCATGAAGCATTTTAAAGTACCTGTCGAAAAGGTCGATAAGATGTATTTGCCTCCTGAAAAGTATTACATGGGGCCCATGTTTCAGGACAAGATGGATTTGGACGTTTCGGAGCAGGATTTTTCAGAAAATATCAAAAAGGCAATAGAAGATTCCCGGTATTTGATTGTTCTCTGTTCTCCGGAAGCAGCTTCCTCTCAATGGGTGGAGACAGAAATTAAATATTTTCTGGAAAGCCATAACAATGATAAAAGTTTGATTGTTCCGATCATTCTGGCAGGAACTCCCGGAAGCGGTGATGAGAAAGAGTGTCTTCCTCCGCAACTCCGGGAAGAAACTTTTACCAGCCGGAATCTTCCTTGTATGATAGCATCCGGCGGGGAACGGAAGCTGGACGGATGGGAAAATGGCTGGATCCAGGCTGCCAGTTACATGCTGCATGTCAAGCCGGATATTCTCAGAGGAAGTATCATAGAAGAAAAAGACAAAATTTTTCGTTTCTATAAACGTTGTGTTTTAATTTTATCGGCTCTCTTGTTGATTTTTATCTGTCTGACTGTCTGGGCTTTGAGTTCTGTACAAAAAGCAAAGAAAACACTGCGGGTTCAGCCGAAAGAAACCGGGGCTGTATTTATTCCGGAAGTCGAAAAAACGAAGTCGTCCGATGGACAGACATCTGAAAAGAATGAATCGGATGCAAAGAAACAGATTGAACGTTCCGGAAAAAAAGAAGCAGAAGCCAGAAAGCAAGCAGAGGTCGCAAAGAAAAGTTTAGATTATATCTGCGATGTTCTTTATACAGCCAGTCCTTTGAAAACAGGGCGTGTTGATTTCAATGTGCTTGAAACAGTCAGCCGGAAAATTCCTGAAATTCAAAAAATGGAAGATTGGCAGCTGAAGGCATCCGTAGCGATGAAGCTCGGATCAATTCTTTATTATTTCGGGTATGATAAAGAGGCAATGGAATTGATTGATACCTCCATTGCGCTTTACGAAAAAAATGCACCTGAATCCCTTGAAGTCACGGAAGGTTATGATAATTCAAGCAAGATCTTTTCCAAGCAGGGAAAATTTGATAAAGCATTGGAATATAATGAAAAATCCCAAAAGATAAAAAGGATTGCCGCACCGGAAGATTACTCCGGTCTGGCAAAAAACTCTCTTGATATGGGGAATATCTATCTCTATCAGGAAAAATATCAGGATGCAATGGTGTGTTTTATCAAGGCTTTGGACTTGTACCAGAAGGTCCCGCAAGAAAAACAACAGGAAAATATTGCTTTGGTATATAACTCCATCGGGCATTTGTATTCCCGGCAGAAACAGTATAAAAAAGCATTGGAATCGTATCAGCAAAGCGTCGCTGCTTTCAGAAAAGTCTATCCGGAAAACAATTTATATGTTGCAATGAATTATAATTACATTGCTCTGATGTATATACGTCTGAAAAATTACGATAAAGCATTGGAATTTTTCCATAAGACGCTTGCAATATACAAGAAGATTTATTCAAAGAAACTTTATCTTTTCTCCTGTTATGACAATATCGCCGATACTTTTATGTTGCAGAATAACTTTGAAAAATCAATGGAAAACTACCGGAATGCTTTGTCGGTTTACCCGGAAAACCATCCCAGAAGGGCAAACGTTTATAATAAAATGGGCAATCTTTTCTTTCGACAGAAACAGTATGAAAAGGCTTTGGAATGCTTCAATGCCACGCTGAATATCAGAAAGAAATATTTGCCGAAAAACGATCCGGGCCTGGCAGAGTCTTATAGAAATGTCGCTTCCACATACGTTTATCTTGGAAAGTATGCTGAAGCCGGAAAATATTGTGAACATGCCATCGAACATTTTAAGTTATCGTATGGCGAAAATCACAATTACACAAAAGAAATGAAAGAATACCTGAAGGCTATTCATTCCAAAATTAAAAAGTAATCAGGACAAAAAAAATGGAACAGCCGTTCGGTTGAAGAACGCTGTTCCATTTTTTGCAGTGAATTACATCAGCTTGCGGAACAACTCTTTGATGTCTGCAACAGATGTTTCTTTCGGGTTGCCGGGACGGCATGCATCTGCATAAGCACTTTCAGCAAGGAAATCAAGATCCTCTTCCTTGAGAGCTGCCAGTTTTGCCGGGATTCCGACATCAGCGGAGAGCTGACGGACAGCTTCAACAGCAGCTGTACGATACTGTTCCTGTGTCATGCCAGTGGTATCAACGCCCATAGCTTCAGCGATTGCTTTGTACTTTTCTCCGGTTGTTTCGGCGTTGTATTCCATAACGATAGGCAGCATCATGGCACAGGCGACACCGTGAGGAGTATCATAAACTGCCCCGAGTGTATGAGCCATGGAGTGAGCAATACCCAAACCTACGTTGGAGAAAGCCATACCGGTAACGAACTGTCCCAAAGCCATACCTTCTCTGCCGTCATCTTCATTCTGAACAGCTTTCCGCAGGCTCTTGGAGATGAGTTTGATTGCTTCAAGGTTCAGGCAATCAGCAAGTTCCCATGCTGCCTTTGTGGTATAACCTTCGATTGCATGGGTGAGAGCATCCATACCAGTTGCAGCAGTCAATCCTTTGGGCATTGTTGCCATCATGTCGGGATCGACAATTGCAATGTCCGGAATGTCGTTGATATCAACGCAAACGAATTTACGTTTTTTCTGGACGTCTGTGATAACGTAGTTGATGGTTGCTTCAGCGGCTGTTCCAGCGGTTGTCGGGACTGCAATGGTGAAGACGGTGCGGTTCTTTGTGGGAGCCACGCCTTCCAGAGAGCGGACATCTGCAAATTCGGGGTTGTTGATGATGATCCCGATCGCTTTTCCGGTATCCATAGAGGAGCCGCCGCCAATGGTGATCATGCAATCCGCACCAGATTTTTTGTAAGCATCCACGCCGGAGAGAACATTTTCAATTGTAGGGTTCGGCTTGATGTCAGAGTAGATCTCATAAGCAAATTTTGCTTCATCCAGCAGATCGGTCACTTTTTTTGTGACATTGAACTTGACCAGATCGGGATCTGTTGCGATGAATGCTTTTTTGAATCCTTTTGCCTGCAGCAGACCGGGGATTTCTTTGATTGCGCCTTTCCCATGATAGGAAATACCGTTGAGAACAAAACGATTGACCATTTTTATTACTCCTCTGTTTTTTTTCTTTCAGGTATCTGTAATATATATCAATATAAAAATAAATCAAGTGTGTTTTTTCTATTTTTAATATGAAAAAGTTTGTTTGAACGAGAAAATGTTTGTTTGGTATATAAAAAAATATTAAGATGAATGCTGCGGCAGAAAAATTTCTATCAGAATCTTGAAAAATCTTCTTCCATGCGTTACATTAACGGAAAATCCGGAATGATTTAGAAAATATGCTGATTCCGGAGAAAAATACAAAAATATTGGGAGTAAAAAATGGCTTGGGGAATGAGAAATATTGTGATCACCTTGTTTGGTTCTTCTATCATGGAAGGGCGGATCGGTGTGGAAAATGTTTCTGACCGGTATTATATGATCCTGCAGCGAAAACTTTCTGAACGGTTTCCGGAAGTTTGTTTTTCCATCGTCAATGGTGCTGTCGGCGGGTGGTCGACCCGGGAATTAATGAAAATCTATAACGATTCTGTATTGAAATATTCTCCGGATTACTGTGTTGTGATGTTCGGCGCAAACAATAACGACCTGACTCAGCCGGAACGTATTCTGACTGAGGGCGAACTTGACCGGCTGATGATCGATTTTCAGAACCGTTTGCCGGAATCCTGCCAGCGGGTCGGCGTGGTTTTGAACCCGATCATCAATGAAAGACACTGGGTAACGACTCATCCGGCTTATCAGGATGCTATCAAAAAGTTTGGCGGTTTGAACGAGATGCTGGAACCGGAACGGGGAAAGGCACGGGCATTTTACATGGTGAATGATTATCCGGTCGTTGATCTGGCAAAGCTGATGTCAAAAGATCCCGCCCGCTATATTTGCGATGACGGGATCCATCTCAGTCCGGAAGGTCACAAGCTGTTTGCAGATGCGCTCTTTGGAGTGCTGGAACAGCTCCTGATCCGGAATGGACACGATACAAACGGAAAATAAACTGTCATTCAGCCTCTATTTTTTTTAGTACAGCAGAATATCGGGTGTTTTTCTGATTGAAAATTCCTTTTGAAAGGTTATATTACTTCAAAGTTCAAAACAAAAGGCGGTACATCATGAATTTTTTGAAAAGCACTCTTACCTGGTATTGGAAATATTATGTCGTTCCTGCAGATTTTGAATTGAAGGACGGCGAATTTGTAGGCGACCGGATCACTTTGGATGACGGTTCTGTCGCGGTCGGCGAACAATTCAAGTTCCAGGAAGATTTTCAGGTCAATATTCTTGGAAAAGCTGACCGGCAGCAGAAACTCCTTTATGTCGGGAATTTCTATCCGGAAAGCTCCGGAGAAATCTTCATCGGCTTTGCAGTCGCAAGCGGATGGAACTTCCGGTTCAACGGAAAAATGAGAATCTGCGGCTGGAATATCGGGAACAATGAGTATCCCATGCAGTTCAACAATCATATTGCAGAACTGGATTATCTCCCCGGACGGAATCAGGTTGTTTTTGAATTGAGGGGCGACCCGAACAGTATGCTTCTGATGCTCAAGATCATGGACGATATGAAGCCCCTTTCCATGAAGTATGGTCCGTTCGTTTCGTTCCCGGACAGCAGCGAAAATGCAGTTTCCGTGATCTTTGCCGGAACAAGAAACTCTCCGGCAGCTGTGGAATATCGCGAAAAAGGCTGTGCCGAATGGACACGTATCAACGATAATCTCGGCGGACAGATGCGCCATGACAGACCGATGCACCATATCCGTCTGGAAGATCTCAAACCGGATTGTGATTATGAGTATCGCGCAATTCTCATTGATGATTGCAAGGAGCTGGAAGAGATCATTCCGGAGCGGATCGAAACGTTCCGGACCGCTCCGCAGGGCGATAAAGCGTACTCTTTCCTTTTGACAGCCGATTTGCAGAACGTTCCGCACCGGATGGAATATCTGGAACGTATGCTGGGGAAAAACAAACCGTTCAATCCCGATTTCTTCGCCTTTGCCGGGGATATGCTCTGGACAAGCAATTTCAATCAGTCTATCATGGATGAATTTATCGAGCCTTACCGGAAATATACCGATAATAAACTCCCCCTTGTGATGGTTCGCGGAAACCACGAAATCTACGGCAAGGAGTCCAATCACTACTTTGATTACTTCACACCCCCATGCGAGGGAAGAGAGGGATATTACATGTTCCGTTGGGGCGATACCTGCTTTATCGTTCTTGACTTTTGTGACGATTACGGTTGGATCAAACCGCCGTCAACCCGCCAGTTCCACGATTTTGAGCCGTATATCGCAGCCGAAGCAAAGTGGCTGAAGAAAGCCGTGGAGCTGCCCATCTGTAAAGATGCAAAATACAGAATCGTTCTAGCTCACGGTGTGCCGGTCGGAGACACCCAGGAATATATGCCGTCCCACGTCAGACAGGTCATTGATCCCGTCTTCAGCGGAGCAGAACCGAAAGTCAGGATCCATCTGTGGCTTGGCGGTCACATCCACCGTCCGTTCCGCAGCATTCCGTTGACAAACAGCTGCTATTCCATGGTTGATGTCGCGGACTTCGCCGAACCTCATCC
>SUVT01000090.1 GCA_015061845.1 Lentisphaerota bacterium | reverse complement strand
ACACTCCGGCGCCGGTGGCTGCGAGCAGGGCTGTGCCGAACGAGGCGTCGCCGGGGGTCGGCACCTGCAGCGGCAGGTTGAAGACGTTGCAGACGATCTCGCTCCAGAGTTTGCCGCGCGCACCGCCGCCGATCAGGAAAATCCGGTTGACCGGCAGTTTCATCTCTTCGATGGTGCCGAAACAGTCGCGCAGGGAATAGGCCACGCCTTCGAACAGCGCGCGGATGAAATCCCCCTTGGTCGAACTGATCGAAACGCCGGTGAAACTGGACCGCAGTTTCGGGTCCCAGTATGGCGAGCGTTCTCCCTGCAGATAGGGATGGAACATCACTCCGTTTGCGCCGGGATTTGACTGTTCCGCCAGTTGATCCATTAATGCAAATGCTTTTGTGCCAAGTGCTTGTGCTTCTTTGACTTCGTTTTGGCAAAGAGTATCACGCATCCACCTCTGGCATAACGCCGCCGCATTTGTCGCGGAAACAGTGTACCACATCCCCTCAATCACATGGGAATAGGTCAATGTCGTTGCAAAGGGATGCGGTTTTGCGGTCATTACATTCACGTTTCCGGCGGTGGCGAGCTTGACAATGCAATCCCCAGGTTCAATGGCTCCGGCTCCATAATCTTCCACGGCAGAATCAGAAGTTCCGCAGATCACAAGCGTTCCCTCCGGCAGACCTGTTTCAGATGCGGCTTTACTTGTTACAACTCCTGCAGAATCAACAGGTTTGATCAATTCCGGAAGCTGTTCTTTCCGGAGTCCAGCCAAAGCTGCAAGTTCTTCCGACCATGTCATGCGCTGCATGTCAAAAAAGAGTGTCCCCTGCGCCTCGATATAATCTGTCACCGCAACCCCGGTCACAAGATAACGGACGTAATCCTTGACGAAAAGGATTTTTGCGGTTTGTTTCAGAACATCCGGTTCGTGCTTCTGCAGCCAGCAGAGCTGGGGGAGCGTCCAAGTCGGAGTTGCCTGCTGATATGCTGTTTGGAAAATCTTTTCTCCATAATTTTCCCGGAGAAATTTGCACTCTTCCACACTGCGTTGATCCGTCCACATGATGGTCTTCCGCAGGGGCTTCATCTGAGAATCCAGCAGCACTGCATTGTGAGTGGAGCCGTCAAAGCTGATCGACAGCACCCGTTTCAAGTCAACGCCGTTCTGCTGAAGTTTTTTCAATGCGCAGCACATTGCGGTGTACCAGTCAGCCGGATCCTGTTCCGACCAGCCCGGAAATGCGTGTTCCGTGGGATATTCTTCGGAGGCTTCCCCGGCAAACGCACCGTCAAGCCGGATGGCTGTGACTTTACAGCCGCCTGTTCCGAAATCGATACCCAGAAGCAGATCTTTCATCACTTGATCCCCGCATGTGCCGGATCTTTGGAGGAGACGAGACCTCTGCCGGAATCGCCAGCCATTGTCCAGAGATAATACATCTGATAACCGGGTGCGCCACAAAGCGGATGATAACCGTCTGCTATAGCAACGGTATCATTGTGTTTGACGGTGTAAGTTTCATCAATGGAACCATCCGTTTTATAGACTCTCTGAATGCCGAATCCCTGTTGCGGATCGAAGCGGTAGAAGTAGGTCTCTTCCATGTCGAGTTCTTCCGGCGGATTATTCACATCGTGTTTGTGGGGCGGATATCCGGACCAGTTACCAGAGGGGATCATGCCTTCCCCGATATAGAAGTGTTCAGAATCAAAAGTCTCATCCAGAATGATTTCAGAGGTACGGAAAAAGTTTCTTGCCCCGATCTCAATGTGACGGGTATCTTCGGGACGGATCAAGGTCGGCGCAGCTGTGTCGCGGGTCACCGGAGAACCGTTGAACGCAAGTTCCGCATCAGTGAGAGCTTCGATCGTGTAATCCGTGTGTCCTGGTATGTAAAGACAGTGGGGCTTTCCTGTGAACGGACTGGTTCTGCCATCGGTAACGGTAAATTCCCAACCATTGCCGGAAGCCTTGAAATTTCCGCCCATGAGAACGAGCGCAACTTCCATTTCTCCGGTTGTGCTGCTGTAAGAACTCCCTTTCGCCAGCTTGATCAAACCGAATTTTGTCAGCTGCATATTGTATTCGCCGACATCAAAAATTTTGTTGTAACCCTGTTCAGGTTCAAGATGGATCAGCAGACCTTTTCCGTTCATGACAACACTCCTTCTATCTTAGTTATTTGTTAAAAAATCATCAACTTCTTTCCGGCTTGGGATACCGGCTCTTCCTCCCAGTTTCAGACATTTGATCGCAGAAACTGCAGAGGCAAAACGCGCGCACTCCATCAAATCCTGAGTTTCCAGATAACGCACTCCGAAAGCGGCATGAAAAACGTCTCCCGCTCCGGTGGTATCGACCGGTGTGATCCTGAATGCCGGACAGTGCATGATCTTTCCTTTATCCAGCATGAGAGAACCGTGTTCTCCCATAGTCAATCCGGTCACGGGCGCACCGATTTCACCGAGCTTGACCAATGCTTTTTCCAGATCCGTTTCTCCGGAATATTGCTGTGCAAACTTTTCCGAAGCGATCAGAATCGTTACATACGGCAGCAGCTCAGGGACCCCGTCACGCAGAGTCCCGGCATCGAAATTCACGACAACACCGTGTTTTTTTGCCTCTTTGACCGCCGCAAGTGCTGCTTTGGGATTATGTCCGTCAATATGCAGGATCTTTGCGCTCCGGATGGCTTCAAGATCGATTTCATCAGCCTGCAGTTCCGGCAAGGTTCCGCGGGTCCATGCAACACTTCGTTTCCCGGTCGCCTGTTCGATCCAGCAATAAGCAATGGCGGATGCCTGACCTTTCCGGATCGCCATTCCATCGGTGAACACGCCTTCCGCTTCAAAATCGCTGACGGTCCGTTTTCCCGGATCATCATCGCCTGCGACACCGACAAATGATGCGCTCATACCGAGCCGGGCCGCTGTGACCGCTGCTGTCGCTGCAGGTCCGCCGCCCTGTACCAGATGTTCCAGCATCTGAAGTTTATTATCAATGGGAATTTCCGGAAGTACTGCCAGATAATCAACGCTGCAGAACCCCAATCCCACAAAATCAGCTTTCTTCATTTCTCTTTCTCCTGATAACCTGTACTTACGGGGCTAATATATCTTAACTCACGCACAAATTCAAGAAAATAAAGTGAGAAAAAATGACAAATGTTTAATATGATTTGAGAATTTCTCAAAAAAGTGATACTTTTTCTCAAAAAGATGCTTGTAATTGCGAAAAGACATGTTATAATATTTCCAGAAAAACAGAAGTGGAGTTGTGTTATGAAGAGAATAAGAACTTACGCTATCATTGATTATCTGAAGCAGAAAAAATATTGTTCCATACAGGATTTGATCACACATTTTCAGGTTTCTCCGGCAACGATGTACCGGGATATCGCAGATCTTGTTGACCGGGATGTTATTCAGAAAGTGCATGGCGGAGTTTCTCTTCTGGAACGTTCTTCTGAAAAGAAGTTTCCGTTAAGTCATCCGTATCAGGAGCGGATCAAGTGGAACTGCAATAAAAAGCAGATGATCGCAGCAGAAGCGATGAAGCGGATCTGTGAAAATGATATTCTGTTTTTAGACTCCTCCACCACAGTGTTTTATCTGGCAAAGCTACTGGAAACTTCTAATTTTTCCAGCTTGACCATCGTTACGAATTCTATTATGATCATAGAAAACTTCCATAAATTTCCTTCACATTATGTTATGATCGGGCTTGGCGGGAGTTTTGATGTTCAGTTGAATTCTTTTCTGGGACAGGCGACTCTGCGGGAGTTGGAATATCTGGAAATTTCCAAAGCATTCATTTCCTCTTTTGGGGCAGGGGACGATAAAGTTACGACCAACCATGAATACCATGCAAGTCTGCTGATGAAAGTTCTTGAAATTGCCCGGCAGAAATATTTGCTGGTCGATAAGTCAAAACTGAACCGGAGCGGTCTTTTCAAAGTCATTCCGGTCAAAGCGTTTGATGAGATCCTGACAGACTGAATTATTCTTTCTGCTTACCCATATCAAAATTGATAAGTGGAAGGTGCGGCAGATAAGATCCGGGACAGTAGTTCCAGATTCCGATTTGAAATTTCCCGCGACCATTGACAACACCGATTTGAACGGGAGCATCATCATTTACAATCCCGATTTGTACGGCGTCGGCAACATTGATCCCCAGAACTTGAAACGCTTCAAAGAACCTGATCCAATTGACGATCCCGAACTTCGAACCATAGTTTTTTTGGGTAAGGTTTACAATCCCGAAGGAAAAACCGTAATTATGATCGATTTTGTTGACATACCCCAGCGAGAGAATCGCAGATTCCTGTTCAAATATTCCGCCAAGAGTCAAAATTGTATTGTTCTCTGTATCAAAGAGAGAAGTATCCTGAGACCATGAAAGCTGAACCGGAGTAAATTTATAATTCTTATCCCCGGCATGGAGTCCGGGGAGAGAGAGCAAAAGAAAAATGCACAAAATCAGGATTCTTTTATCCATAACAGGCTTTATTTTCTTTTTCTTTTCTTAGAACTTTTGCCTTTTTTTCCCTTATAATCTTCATACGTTTTCGGCTTGTAATCAGGAGATTGCCATGCTTTGAGAGCATTATTTCCAAGAATGACAACATCCCAGCGACCATTGGAAGAGAGGATTTTTCCTTCACTGTCAAAAATGATCAGTCGCGGAATCCCATTAACCCGCATCGTTTTGCCCATTTGAGTGCGTTCCTGAGCATCATAAGGCATTGCAAGCCAAGGCATTTTGTATGTCTTCATGTAGTTCTTCATAGCTTTCTCTTCTTTATCCCAGCTGACAAAGACGAGTTCCAGATTTCCATTTTTAGCAACGCTTTTATAAAATTTGACGAGCTGCGGAGTGAAGCCACGGCAGGGAGGACACCAGGAGGCGGAAAAATAGACCGCAACGATTTTTCCTTTCAAGGCTGTTGCAGTATTGACTTCTTTTCCTTTTGCATTGATCAGCTTTTCGGGGAATTTATCTGCGAACCAATCCTGATCCTGAGCATGAGCCGCAAAAATCCCGGTAACAGTAAACAGTACAGCAAGAAGAACTTTTTTCATTTTTTTATATCCTTATGTTAAAATTGTTTTCTGTAATTTAGCAGTAACTTTCTAATTTTCAAGTTGTTGAAACAAAAAAAATGTTCTGACAGTACCTTATCAGGTTATTTTTTTATAACATGCCGGAAATACAGTCAAAGATCAAAGAGTTTTTCAAACCAGTTCCGGGAATCAACTTTTTCTACTTCAAGAAGAAGTTTCCAGTTTTTCCGAAAAGTATCTTTCATGATTGCTTTGGCTTTTTGATTTTGCATCTTTACCGCCGGCATTCAGGACTGCTCTTTCCACTGCTTCGATTTGAGCTGCATAAAGTCTTGCTTCACCAGATTCGAGTTCTGATTCCTCTTTCCAACGGTTGACAAGTTCAAACGCCGCAAAAAGGAGATTTTTCATGATTGAACACTCTATGACAACCGGACGCTACCAGTGCGTCAATCCCCAGTATTCTTTTGCAGCAGAGGATTGGGTTCTTTGTGATGATTGCTTTGCCGGCGAACGGGAGATCAAACGCCGCGGTGAGGTTTATCTGCCCCGGACAGAAGGTCAGATGGCAGACCCGAAGTATGGCTCAAAACGTTATGAGGCTTATAAGTACCGTGCAAATTTTTTCAATTATTTCGCCTCAACGATCAATGCTGTGCTTGGAATTCTGCACCGGGAACCGCCGCAGAGACTTGAACTTCCGCCCCGGCTTCATGTGATGCAGAGAAATTTTTCCGCTTCCGGTGATTCTCTGGAAGAGATGCTTCATCTGGTCAACTTCCATCAGCTTGTATACGGAAGGTGCGGGATGCTGCTTGATGCACCGTTCTGGGATGATTCTCCGAATGCTGTACCGGTTGCTGCTTTGTATCCGGCTCACAGAATTCTCGACTGGGAACAGAACGGAAATGTTCTTTCCTTTGTTCTTCTTGACGAGTCCGGGGATCAGTTCAATCCGGAATTGAAATGCCGGGAACACGTTCAGCGTTTGCGATTGTGCGCCCTTGACCGGAATGGAGAATATTATTCCATTCAGTTGACCCCGCAGGAATATTCCAGATTTGATTTCTCTGCAGAGATGCCCGACAGTGTTTATCCGGAAATCCGGGGGAAGCGGCTTGGAAAAGTACCCTTTATCTTTGTCAATACTTCCGATACAACACCGATGATCCAGGCACCGCCGCTGCTGCCTTTGGCGAATATCTGTCTTGCGATCTACCGGGGCGAAGCTGATTACCGTCATGCACTTTACATGCAGGCGCAATCGACCCTGTTTCTGAAAGGTTTTCCGCTGGATGATCCGCCGATGATGGGTGCTGGAAATTATATTCATACGGAATCACCGGATGCTGCCGGTTCTTTCCTTGAAATCTCCGGGGCAGGGCTTTCTGAAATGCGGGAATCTCTTGCAGAACTCCACAAGACCGCTGTCAGTATGGGGATGTCTCTTGCGGAAAACGGTGACTCTGAATCCGGAGAGGCTTTGAAGACCCGTTTATCTGTGAAGTTGGCTCTGCTTGAAAATCTTGCCAATACTTCCGGCGCAGCATTCCGGAAAATCCTCCGTCTGGCGGCAGAATGGTGTTCCGTTGATCCCGATACCGTTTTGTTTGAACCGAATCTTGACTTTACAGAGTCCTCCGTTTCTGCATCCGATGTTTCTTATCTCTGGAATGCGAAAAAAGAAGGTCTTCCCCTTTCCGAACGCAGTATTCATGAGTGGCTCCGGAAAAATGATTACACCGGACTTTCTTACGAAGAAGAGCTGGAAGAGGAAAAACAAGGGAACTGATTTCACAATTCTCCTGTCAAAAAACAATGGGGACCCCCACCGCCGGGAGCTGCAATTATTTATGGTGCTTTGCAGCTTCCGGTGCGCCCCGCTTCCGCTTTCAACCCCCGGAACTTTTTAACAGGAGGTCCCTATCATGCCTGTCCTCGTCACAAGAGAAGCCCCCGATTTTACCGCCGATGCTGTTTTTCCCGGTGGATCGATCGACACCTTTGCACTTTCCAACTGGAAAGGAAAGTACATCTGTCTTCTGTTTTATCCAATGGACTTCAGCTATGTCTGTCCTTCCGAGATCATCGCATTCAATCAGAACATTGAAGAATTTCACAAGCGTGATTGCAAAATTGCGGCAATTTCAACCGATACAGAATTCACGCATCATGCCTGGATTTCCACCGATCTGAAACATGGCGGCGTCGGAGAAGTCAATTTTCCGCTGATCTCTGACAAGACCAAAGATATCACCAGAATGTACGGCGTTTTATACGCCCATGCTGTTGCGCTGCGCGGCTTGTTCCTGATTGACAAAGAAGGGATCGTCCGGCACGAATTGATCAATGATCTGCCTCTGGGAAGAAGTGTGAACGAAGCGCTCCGCATGCTTGATGCACTGCGTTTCTACGAGAAACACGGCAATGTCTGTCCGGCAAACTGGCAGCCCGGTGATAATGGGATCGAACCTTCCAGAGAAGGCGTGATAGATTACATGGCAAGTGTCATGTCATGCGGAATCGTCTGAAAAAATCCCGCTTCAAAAGAGAGAAAGCTGTTCCGGTTCTTCATTCTTTTCCGGAACGGCTTCTTCTTTTCCCGCCATTGCCAGAAATTCCTGTTCTGTCAGAATCCTGATCCCCAGCGCAACAGCTTTGGCGTGTTTGCTGCCGGCAGAAGCACCTTCTACCAGATAATCAACAGACGGACCGATGGAAGATGAAACTTTTCCTCCGAGCTGACGGACGATCTCTCCGGCATCCTGACGTGTCATGGAAGAGAGTGTTCCGGTGAAAACAAACACTTTTCCGGCAAGCAGCTGCGGAAGAACTTCCTGCTGATAAAGTTTCATGTTTACGCCATATTCTTTCAATCTTGCGATCAAAGCACGGTTGCTTTCATCGGCGAAAAATGTCACAATACTTTCTGCAACGATCGGTCCGATATCCCCGATTTTCTGCAAATCTTCAACGGTCGCAGACATCAGAGAATCCATTGTTGTATAGTGTTTGCAAAGCTCCTGAGCGGTTCTGGTTCCGACGTTCCTGATCCCGAGAGCCGTGATCAATCGGGGCAGGTCACGTTTTTTACTCTCAGCAATGGCATTCAGAAGATTCTGGGCAGATTTTGCGCCCATGCGGTCAAGAACGACCAACTGGAACATATTGAGCGTATAAATATCAGCGATTCCGGCAATGAGTTTTTCTTCCAGAAGCAGATCGATCACTGCCGGACCCATGCCTTCGATATCCATAGCTTCACGGGTCGTAAAGAACCGTAAACTTTCCCGCAGCCGGGCAGGGCAGTCCGGGTTGATACAGCGGTAAGCCGCTTCTCCATTGCCTCTGACCGCAGCACTTCCGCAAGTCGGACAATGTTCCGGAACCGGAATCGTTTTTTCTGTTCCATTCCGTTTTTCCGGGAGAGAACGCAAAATTTCCGGGATCACATCTCCCGCTTTGCAGATCACAACATGATCTCCGATCAGGAGATTTTTCATAGTGATATAATCAAAATTATGCAGAGTGGCGCGGCTGATCACAGATCCGGCAAGCTGTACAGGTTTCAGGACTGCTGTCGGTGCAATGACACCGGTTCTTCCAACATTCAGTGTAACATCTTCCAGAATGGTTTCTGCTTCTTCTGCCGGGAATTTATATGCGATTGCCCAGCGTGGACAGCGGGAGGTTTCCCCGAGTGCAATCTGCGCAGAAAGATCATTCAGCTTGACCACAACACCGTCGATATCATAGGGCAGATCATGACGGGCGGCAAGAAATTCTTCCTGTTTTGCCCAAACCTCATCAATATTCCCGCAAAGTGCATTTCTCGGATTGACCGGCAGCCCCATTTCACGCAGAAAACGGACTTTTTCTTCCTGTGAAGTGAACTCTTTTCCATCTGCAAACTGGATTTCATAGAAAAATGCGGAAAGGTCACGGGATGCTGTAATCGCCGGATTCAACTGCCGGAGAGAACCGGCTGCTGCGTTCCGGGGATTGGCAAAGGGGGCACGTCCCTGTTCTTCACATTCTGTGTTCAAACGGAGAAAAGAATCTTTCGGCATGTAAATTTCGCCGCGAACTTCCAGACGGGAAAGCTCTGTGGGGATCCGTAAGGGAATACTCCGAATCGTTCTGACATTTCCGGTCACATCTTCTCCGGTAACGCCGTCTCCGCGGGTGGAGGCCTGAACCATGACACCATCTTCATAAACGACTTCAACGGTCAGTCCATCGATTTTCAGCTCGGTTTCGTATGCAGGAACCGGAAAAACTTCACGGATTTTTTTATCAAAATTCCGAAGCCCTTCCAAGTCAAAAACGTTATCCAAACTCAATAATTTTGTGGTGTGTTTGACGGATGGGAACTCCTGCAGCGGAGTTCCGGAAACCCGTTGCGTGGGAGAATCTGCCGTGATCAATGCCGGATTTTCTGCCTCCAGCTGTTTCAGTTCTGCCATGAACTTGTCATACTGGGCATCGGTCAGATCCGGGGCATCCAGAACATAATATTTTCTGTCAGCTTCCCGGATAATATTTCTTAATTCCGCAATGCGTTCTTCCACAGCCGGCATAGTTGATCTCCGAATCAATAAACAGAGTCCGGGAAGTAATATTTCTTAGCATTGTCCGCTGTAATGACTTCGGAAGGAATAATAACTTCTTTATCCTTGGGATCCGTTTTCTTGCCTGCACGGAGTCCTTTCAGAGCAAGTTTCATTCCGACAGCCACCATGTTCGGCGGGTAGGTCACAGTTGCTTTCACAACGGGATCTTTATCCATAACAAGCTTCACGATATCTTTGCTGCCGCCGCCTCCGGTGAGTGCTTTGATATCTTTTCTGCCGGATTCCTGATAGGCTTTGATCGCACCTTTCAGCACATCATCATCGCCAGCCCAGACAGCATCAATTTTTTTATGCTTCTGAAGGTAATTTTCCATCAGAGCCAAACCTTTTTCTGTGTTCCAGTAAGCAGGCTGGGATTCCATGATCTTGATCCCGGGATATTTTTTCGCAAGACGCTCACGGAACGCCGTAACACGATCAGTATTGATTGGGCTGGGGATCCCTTCCATTACGAGAATATCACCCTTTCCATCAAGAAGCTTTCCGAGCGCATCCGCGGAGGCTTCACCGAAACTGGTGTTGCTGCCATTGACAAAGACATCCTGACATGAGCTGGGCAACGGGTTGGAGACAACGACAAGATAGACACCGCTCTCTTTTGCTTTTTTGCAAACTTCATTGAGCGGCTCCGGTTCCTGGGAAAGAACAACAAGAGCATCGACTCTCTGTGCCAGAAGGTTTTCGATCCGGTTGACCTGTTCTGCTGTATTTTCAGCCGTTGTAATGATGACTTCCACATCCGGATTCTGTGCTTCGATCATCTTCTTGGCTTCTTTTGCATTCCAGACTACACCGCCTGTCCAACCGTGAGTGGCAGCAGGAACAGAAACTCCGATCCGGAATTTTTTCTTTGTACTGCATCCGCTGAATATTGCGACGATCAAAAGCATCGGAATGATCAATTTCCAGATTTTCATGTCTGTTCTCCTTTGAAAATGTTATCTGTAAACGACTTTTTGCTGAACTTTCTGCATCTTGGGTTCTTCCAAAGCAAGGACATACCAGCTTTCTGCAAGTTCTGCATTGGAGAATTGTTTCAGCTTGTTATTGACAATTGCATCCCGGTTCTGAGTGAGAATTGCACTTTCTGTCTTCTTCAACGTATTGTTCAGAACTCTCAGAGCATCTTCTTTTCTGTCCTGTTTCAAAAGAATCCAGCTGTACGTTGCTGCAGGGAGAATCAGAGATTCTTTCCGGAGAAGACGGGTTCCTTTTTTGTAATATTTATCAAGTCCCTCATCTTTATTCTTGTACATTCTGGCGAGTTTCATACAGACAGTTTGAGGATCAAGGAAGGTACAGCCGGGGAGAAGTTTATCGACTTCCTGCCAATTGCGCATCTGATAGTTGAACGCCATTTTCATGGTGGTCATCTGTTTTTTGATCATGAGATTCCAGAGACACAGCGGACGGAACTGTTCGATCACTTCAAGTGCTGCTTCGATTCCTTTTTTCTGTTCCGCTTCCAACTGCATCCGCAGCATCGTCTGATTGGTATTGCGCTGACGGATGAACATCTGCTGTTTCCGTTCCAGAGTCTTCTGCGTTTCCAGCATAACCTGTTGAAGCGCACCATTGATCTTGTTCATCTTGAACCGGAGTACCAGCGCAACGATGATTTGAACCGTTACGAATCCAAGAACACCAAGTACAACAACCCAGAAGCTTGACATGGTTGTCGCTTTTTTCAGAATCGTTATAATTGTACCGGCAGAGATAATTCCCAACAGAATTGTAAGCATAAGAAAAAATCCTTTCTCGTTATATAAAATTTTACATGCTTATGTTCAAACGGTAAGATACACTCTTTCCGGCTTTTTTCAAGCTGGAAAATTTCAAAAATCAAGAAAAAGCATGACAATATTTCTGTCGGGGCGACTCTACGGAATCATCCTTCAAAGATACCGTAGGTTTCCAGCGCAAATTTCCCGATCTTGTAAAGCAGACTCAAACCGTCACGACGGATCTCCAGCGGAAGCTGCCGTAAGGCACCATCCCCATTGCAATGACAGAGAAACGCATCCGCTTCAAAGGTGAAAGAGCCTTGATAATCAATATCGATCAATCCCTTTACGATACTGTCAAGCTGAAGGCTTCCGCAATAGGGCGCAAGGTGCTGATCAGAATGAATACCGTTATCATGAACATGAACAGCTTTCAGATTGCTGCCAAGCTCTTTCAGTTCGGCATACTGATCAAATTTCTGATCCATCACAGCATGTCCCGTATCCCAGCAAGCCCCGAGAAGCGGATGATTCATATATGCAATAAAATCATTCATCTCTGCGCCTGTCCGGGGAAAATAGCATCCGTTCGCATTACCGTTTGAGGTGTTTTCAATGCACAGTGTGACATTGAATTTTTCTGCAGCTTTCAGAACATCCCCGACAAATTTCCGGTTATACTCAAAATAACCGTCACGGTCAGTGGGATATTTATACTCTTGAGAAAAACTGGTGTGCATGACAGTGACCGGAATTCCGAGCATACTACATGCTTCCACGCTCCGTTGCATCGCCCGGATACACTTGGAATAATCTCCGCCAGCCCCGGGATTATAGCCGGGTGCATGGGCTTGAACAAATTTCAAACCGCACTCTTCCGCAGCGACTCCTGCAGCTTCCACTTCTGCTTTCCACGCCCGGTCATCGTCCAGCATATAGGGTGAATCTTCCTTCGTATGGGCATAATAAAACGAATAATCCAGATATTTGAAACCTGTTCCCCGGTATGCCCGGACAGCTTCCGCCGGAGTGGATACCAGATTGTATAATTCACCGATCGTTGTTGCAATTTTCATAATATAATCCTCCAGAAAAAGATTTTCGCTTATTTTATAGCTTCAGAAGAAAAATTGCAAGCTGAATCAGAAAAAAAACAGAAAAAAACTCTGTTTCTTATGCAGGTATATCTTATAATTTCTAAACTGTTACGATGGCATATTAATTTTTTGTTCGCAAAAAATTGATATGCCGCAAAAAGGTTTGAAAAGAGAAAAGAGGGGAACGGGGAGAAAAGAGAAAAATTTTCCTCAAAATTTTTTCTTTTGTCTCCCCGGTCAAAAAAAAGGGCGGAACGCAATGTTCCGCCCTGAATCACAGATCTGTGACTGATCAGACGAGAGAATCCCAAAGCTCTTTGCTTTCGAGGTTCTTCTTGACCAGGTTTACGAATGCAGCTCCATCAGAACCGTCAACCACACGGTGGTCAACGCTGAGGGTGACTTTCATCATGTCGCGAACTTCGATCTTCTTTTCTTCGCCAACGACGACGGGTGTAGGAATTGCAGAGGAGACTGCGAGAATTCCGGATTCGCCGGGGTTGATGATGGCGTTGAAGGATTCAACATTCATCATACCCATGTTGGAGATGGAGAAGGTGCCGCCCTGCATTTCAGCAGAGGAGAGTTTGCCGTCGCGTGCTTTTGCAGCGAGTTCAGCAACTTCAGCAGCGATTTCATCCATGGACTTCTTGTCAGCATTGCGGACAACAGGAACAACCAGACCGTTGGGGACGCTGACAGCGACACCGACGTTGACTTTGCTCTTGTAGATCACGCTGTCGCCGACGCAGACAGAGTTGACCAGCGGCATTTCGCGGAGAGCGAGAGCAACAGCTTTGACAACGAAGACGTTGACACTGATGCTGATTCCAGCCTTCTTCAGTTCAGCACGTTTTGCCTTGACAGTTTCCATGTCAATGGAGACGGTGACGTAGAAGTGGGGGATCTGCTGCTTGGATTCGGTCAAACGGCGTGCGATGACTTTACGCATAGCAGACATGGGTCTGGGGCGTTCGGAGATCATGTCATTGACGTCAGCCAATGTGATTCTGCCGTTTTCGCCGGTACCTTCGAGAGAGAGAAGATCGATGTTTTCAGCCTTTGCAGCATTGAATGCTGTCGGGGTGATCTTCTTGTCATTGTAACCGGAGGTTTCCAGATAGTTGCGGACATCGCTTTCGGTAACACGACCGACACCGCCGCCTGTTCCGGGGACTTTGTTCAGGTCGATGAGGTAATCCTTTGCGAAAGCTCTTGCTCTGGGGGAGACAGCCTTCTTGGAAGCTGCTGCCGGAGCGGGAGCAGGTGCTGCAACAGGAGCCGGAGCTGCTGCCGGAGCGGGTGCTGCGGCAGGTGCAGCCTTGGGAGCTGCTTTCGGCGCTGCGGGAGCTGCCGCCTTGGGAGCGGCAGGAGCAGGTGCAGCTGCTTTGGGTGCAGGTGCAGCCGCAGCAACTTCGTTCATGATCGCAGAGATGTCTTCCCCGGGTTCACCGAGGATGGCACCAATGGTCATCACAGGAACTTCTTTTCCTGCGGGGACGAGGATCTTCAGGACGGTACCTTCAAACTGAGATTCCACGTCCAGAACGGATTTATCGGTTTCGACGTCAAAAATGACATCACCCTTCTTGACAACGTCGCCTTCCTTGACCTTCCAGGACTGGATGGTGACGGTCTCTTCAGACTGACCGAGTTTGGGAATTGGAAGTTTTGTAGCCATAATTCAACTTCTCCGGAGATTACATCAGTTTATGGACTGTTTCAACCATTTCTTCCACGCTGGGAAGGAATGCTTTTTCGAGGCTGTGTGCCTGCGGTGCAATACCGTTCTTTGCGCCGAGCTTGAGGACCGGTGCATCGAGATCATCGAAGCAGTTTTCAACGATCTTGGAGACGATTTCACCTGTGAAGGATCCGACGTCAACGCACTGGCTGACAACCATACAGCGGCCGGTCTTGCGGACGGATGCGAAGACTGTTTCCCAGTCGAAGGGAACGATGGTTCTCGGGTCGATGAGTTCGA
>SUVT01000089.1 GCA_015061845.1 Lentisphaerota bacterium | reverse complement strand
AGAATTTTTTTTATTTCTTTTGAGAAATCATCCGGTAATAACCAAAAATGCCTCCGTACACTCGGTAAACTCCGTTCACTCTGTACGAAAATGCTCTTTCAAAATTTTCAGGTTTTGCAACAGCCCCCTCAGAAAAAACGTTTCCCGCACATCTTATTCGAGGGAACGGAACCATTCGGTAACGTTTTCGACAGCCTTCGGGTTTTCAGCTGCGACTTCTTCTTCATAGAAACCGCAAACCATACCTTCCAGTTCGTCGGCTTCGATTTTTTTGCCCATGAGTTCTCCGACGATCTTCAAAAGGTCAAACTTATTGAAGCTGAATCCGGCATTTGCGATAATATCGCGGATCCCGGCAGCGGATTCTGCCTGACCCAGAGAATCACGGAATTCATCATCACTCATCATTTTCATGCAGAATGCTCTTGCACTTTCTACGGACATGGTACACCTCTTTCTGTTTAAGTTTCGGATTTTATCTGAAGTATTATACAGTCTTTTCCTGAAAAATCAAGTGAATTTCTCTCCGATCAGCTTTTCAAGCATGGATAAAACATCATCTGAACTCAAAGTTTCTCCTTTCAGACGCAAAATTTTCTGCCAATCCCGTTCCATGGAAATGGAGATCCCGGCGGCATTTTCGACCAATCCCCGAAAAAATGAGGAATCAGCAGGGGTCAGAGCCTTTGCACAAAGAAAATTGTCAAGGTCGATATCCAGAATATATTTTCCGCTCAAATCTTCCCCGGAAAGTGCCTGTTTGAGATATTCCGTTTCCAGAACATTTCCGGCGGCAAGAACCGCTTCCGGTTCCGAGTTCAAAACAGCCTGCGTATCGGGCCAGAGTTCCGGACAGATCACTTTCATGGATGGATGTGCCGGAGTTGTAAAATTTTCATGGGAAAGAATGATTGCCCGTTTCATGATCCCCGCCCGCAATGCCCAGTCAATGTGTTCATCATGCCGCAGCAAGGAGACGGCTCCCTCTGCATCGCCGCGATTGATTTCCGGCTTTTCGTCCATCCGGCTGAATGCAGGAAGAACATCCGTGTGGTGATCGAGTGTCAGCGTAAAATCAAGGAGCCCGTCCCCGGCAATTTTACTCCAGAACGGTAGAACCTGATGATGTTCTTCTACAATACAAAACGGCTTCATTCGTGGAAAAGATCCTCTCCGGTGAGCAGATCCGGAATGGTGTGCAGTACCGCTTCCGGAGGCAGATTGCCGATAAAACGGAATTTTCCGTTCGCCATAGATCCGCTCATGATCTGTTCATATCTCCCATCCGCTTTCCGGATCGCAGCTCTCAGAAATGTGCGTTTCCCAAGCAGAACTCTTGCAGGCTGCAACCTTCTGAACGTCTGAGTGACATCCTGATCGTTCATTGTCTGCTTTCTGATAAGAAGGTTTGCTCTGTTTCCGATGATTTGAACATAAACGTTCATGCCGGTACTGCTGTGGAAAATATAAGCCTTTCCGCTGTAGGAATCCCCGTGAGATTTCAGGAATTTTTCAAAATGTTCTTTCTGTTCCTTTGTGGGAAGAATTCCGCTCAACAGATAAAAATCCTTTGATCTTGAGACAGAAATTGCAGTTGCATGATCCCCAGTTGCAACGGAATGAAGAAAACAACCGTAGACCTGTTCATTATTGGCAAAATCAGGTTCGACCGAGGCAAAAAAGGCAATGAGCCACCGGGCGGCAGTCTGTTCTGCAGGGAGTGCCAGATAAAAATAATATTCCGGGTTCGGCAGCATGAAAGGCGGGGCAGGGAACCGGGGAAGAATCTTGTTGCTGAAATCAAGCAATCCGCTCTGTTTTTTTGCATCCAGTTCCATGTCCACATTCAACAGATCCGCTGTTGTAAAATCTGCTGTAAAAGAGATTTTATTGAACTCTGTTGAAACCAGATCCGCCAAATCGCTGCCGGAACCGGTCTGTCCGGGCAGTTTCACCCGGTCACGGAAAAAATATTGTGCGGCAATCAGCTTGTTCGGCAGCTTGATCGTATCTGCCTGAAGTCCTCTTACCTGCGGTTTGAACTTGCGGTCAGCATAAACGACTTGCCTGTTGTTCCTGATTTCCGGAATAAGATTCTGTCCGGGCTGAAACGGAATGACTTTCGGGCTTTTTCCCGGAAGAAGTGTTCCGAAAACGACCGGATGAAGTGCATCATCAGAAAAATAGAGATACGCCGTAACCGGCATTTTCAGGTTCAGCGGCGAGAGTTCCGGCGTGATGATTTTTGAACTGATCGTCAGGTCAAACCTCCCTCCGCTGACCGGATTTGATTTTGAGAGGAACAGAGAACTTTTCCGCAGAAACATTTCCGGATTCTGAACTCTTATCACTCCAACCGGTTCATTGGCTTCTGAAACAAAACTCAGAAACAGGAAAAATATCAGTACAAAATTTTTCACTTTCATAAAAACGCTGCCTTTTCTTGCTGTACGAACACAAAAAAAGCCGGAATCAATTTGACTCCGGCTCTTCGTGAGGTCAACCGACTTTCTTGACCCCGTTGACAAATACCTGCCGGACTTCAAAGCTGCCGTCAAGAACGACGATATCAGCGAAGTAACCCGGTTCAAGGCGTCCGATATCTTTCAGTCCGAGCGCGCAAGCCTGGTTCCAGGAGGTGGTCTTCACCAGTTCAGAGAGCGAATATCCGGTAATCTCAGCCACATTACGCAGCGCATGGTTCAGCTTCAGGGTACTGCCGGCAAGGGCACCGTTGGATTTCAAACGGGCTGCACCGTCTTTCACGATCACAGGAAGTCCGCCCAGAGAAGATTCTCCATCAGGCATTCCGGCTGCACGCATTGCATCGGTGATCAGCTGAATATGATTGACATCTTTCAGAGAGAATACCAGATTGATCATATCCGGGCAGATGTGAAGTTTGTCACAGATGAATTCGATATAGACATCTTCATTCATAAGACCTGCACCGACAAGACCAATATCGCGGTGGTGGAGCGGTGTCATCTGGTTGCAGAAATGGCTCAGGTTCTTGAGCCCGTGTTCATGAGCATCCTGGAACTGTGCATAGGTTGCAGCACTGTGTACGCAGGAGGGGGTGATCCCTTCGGAGATCAGTTCTGCCGCAAATTCAGCTCCGCCTTCCATTTCCACTGCATAGGAAACTTTCAGGACAGGGTAAATGGCATTCAGACGCATGACTTCCGCAACATCGGGAGCGCGGACGTATGCCGGGTTCTGTGCGCCGAGACACTTCGGGTTGATGAAGGGACCTTCCAGATGAACGCCGGGGACTTTGCAGCCGGTGGGGTTCTTGGCATATTCTGCAGCGGTCTTCATTGCTTCCGCCAGAGTTTCTTCGGGCAGGGTAAGCGTGGTGGGAAGAAGTGTTGTCACACCTTCCAGAAGTTTCTTTTCTGCCATTGTGGTAACTGCTTCCAGCGTGCAGTCTGCAAAATCAAGACCGGAATTTCCGTGACAGTGAACGTCAATGAATCCGGGCATGATAAAATCGCCCTGAATATCAATGACCTGATCCGCTTCGGGAAGTTCGTCATCGCAAGTGTAGATCCGTTTGATCCGATCATTTTCGATCAGAATGGAAGCACCTTCCAGTTCCATTTCGGGTGAGACCAACTGGCAATCTTTCAATAATGTTTTCATGAGTTTTTACTCCTTGAGAAATAAGTTTTATATGTAACCTTCCGGTTTTATTATTCAATGGTAATAATAGCATTTTTCCCGAACATTTCAACCGGGAATAGAAAAAATCCGGAATATTTTATCGGCAGAAATGAAAAAATGCTTGAAAAACAAATAATTATATCCTATATTACGAAAAGTGTCAAAAATTAAAACAGGAGTTCATTATGAAAAAAATCGCATTGTTGTTTCTCTTCCTTTTTACCGGAGTCACCTCTCTTTTCGCCGGTGAAGCCGCTGTAAAACAGGCAATCATCAACGATGTCAAGCTCTGTGCTGAAGGAAAGTTAATGGAGTCAGTCAAATATCATACAAAAGATTATGTGAATACGGACTTGGATAAAGGCGAAAAGCTTTCCTATAATGACATCCTGCTTATGGCGACAGCTCTGGATGGAAAACATCCGGAAGAGTTCATGCTGATGATGTTCAGAATTCAGGCAGGAAAAGCCCCGACCCCGGAACAGGAACGGGAACTCCGGAAAGCTGCTCAAAATGAACAATTCAAGACAGCTTATCCCCGTCTTTGTGATATGATCAATTCTGTAGCCGAACAAGCATGCAAGCACCAACTGAAAACTTTGAAATTCATTAAAGTTGATGTCAAAGGCAACCTTGCAACAGCTGTTACAGAATATGAAATTCTTGATGTCGCAGATAAAACTTTAAGCAAAAAAATCAGGAAAACAACAACTCATAAACTGCGCAAGGTCAATGGCGTCTGGATGTTCTGTGAACAGACTGTCAAAAGGATAAAATAATTTTCCGGCTCAAATAAAGAGTCTCTGAAAACATGGGTGTGTGAAGTTTCAGCTTTACGCACCCTCTTTTTTCTCGTACACCATACTTTTTTTGCTTTTTTTTATTTTACCCTCTTGTATTTTTCCGAAAAGTGTTGTATATATAGCATTAGTTGATTAACATGTTAACCAAAAGAAGAAAATTTATGAAAAAGCAAAATGTTTCGATCCGGGATGTTGCGCAGGCTGCGGGAGTTAGTATCGCTACGGTCAGCAATGTTCTGAAAGGAACCGGACGGGTTTCGGAGCCGACGCTCAAGCGCGTTTGGAATATTGTAAACGAATTGAATTATACTCCCAATCCCTACGCCCAGAAATTATTCCACAAAGAGCCGGTTCAGCGGGAGAAAACCGGTATGCTGATGCGGGTTTCCTATTGGCCCAGCGTTTCCCCGATCTATGAAGCGTTTGAAAAAGATCTTCTCTTTGAATTTGACAAAGCATGCAGAGAGAAAAATTATCTGGGAACAAGCTATGTTTACCGTGATGAAAAAGGGTTTCAATGTACCCAGATCGTTAAGGGGTTGATCGACGGGGTTGTCCTGTGTACCTCCCATCTGGATTTGCTCAAAACGCTGAAAGGCAGACTGCCCGCTGTTCTGCTGGAAGTTCCGGCTTCCGAAAAAGAACTCGGTTATCCTGTCGTGGCAACAGATTTTGAATCTGCATATATTGAAGCCGTCAAAAAACTCAAAGAATTGGGGATCTCAGGAAGAATGGCATCGGTTCAGGGTGTTTTGCGTTCTGCAAACAAGAACCGGATCGTAAGCGTCTGCGATCCATTTTCACAAGTCGCGGACAAATATGGAGAACCCATTTCACCGGAACGTATCATTGAGTTTGAAACAACATCAGATACCGCAGAAGAGGATGGTATTGTTCTGGCAGAACTGCTGAAAAAAATGATCCGTGAAGATGGCATCCGGATTATAAAGGTTCGCTCTATCAGTTTTCCGTCGGTCTATCAAAATTTATTAAAACTCGGAGTCCGTTGTCCGGAAGAAGCTGTTTTCCTTCCGTTTTTCAATGAACCGTTTTCTGCTCCGGGAGTGATTCCCATTATACCGGATATCCCGCTGCTGATCAGCAAAGCTGTTGAGGTTCTTGATCGCTATATAAATGGTAAAGAGACAGAAATAAAGAAATTTCTTGTCCCTGTCAAAAAACTTGATTTTTCCGGTATTTCAAAATAAACAAAACTGAAAGGATATAATATGAAAAAACAAAAGTCATTTACTCTGATTGAATTGCTTGTTGTGATTGCAATTATCGCCATTCTGGCAGGAATGCTGCTGCCCGCATTGAACAATGCCCGGGAAAAAGGGCGTTCTTCATCATGTGCAAACAATTTAAAACAGTGGGGAACCGGTTTTTCTCTGTATCAGGATACCTATGAAGGTTATTTCCCGCTGCGTTACTCTTATCGGACCAGCTACGGGGATGGAACTGCTCCTTTGTGGTATGATGCAATCGGACGGGAATTAGGTTACAAAAACATTTCTCCCGGTCCGAACTACATCGATTCCAGAAAAAATGGACCTCTCTGTTGTCCAAATTCCCGTTCCCCTGTCAAGAAAGCCGATGGTACAACCACAGCAGCCGGATTCAGTTACCAGTATAACAATAATATCATGAGCTACTGGATCAAAATCAATAAGCTGAAACGTCCCTCCATTGTCGTTGTTGTCTCCGAAAGCTGGCAGAATAGTGATTTCTTCAACATTAACGACCCTGCAACTTTTGACGGAACACCGGAAAACTCTCATTTTGTCAATCGTCACGGAAGTACCGGAAATTTCCTTTTTGCGGATGGTCATGTAGAAGCCAGAAACGGTTTACTGATTCATTATAGAAACACGGGCAATAACGGAATTTATCAATATATGCTTGCACCCGTATGGTACAACTAAAGGAGAATCTATATCATGAACCTGAAAACTCTTGTTTTACTGGGGATCTTTTCCTCTTCGCTGCTCGTTTCCGCTGCCAAAATGCCGGAACTTCATTTCAATCCGCCTCAGCGTAAAATCAAAATTGAAAAGAAGAATAAGCGGATTTTTGCAGAGAACGGAAAAATTTACTTCGGGATCGTTGTTCCGGATGATGCCGGAGGACCTGCAAAATTAGCTGCGGAAGAATTGGCAAACTTTCTGGGAAAATCGCTGAACGCAAAAATTCCGGTCGCTTCAAAACGCGATCCCAAATGGAAACATGCGATCATTCTCGGTGATTCCGCATTGTCACGGAAAGCCGGAATCGATCTTTCCAAAGTTTCCCGCGACGGCTTCCTGATGCGCACCATCGGCAATGATATCTATATCGCCGGGGTGGATGACAAAAACGCCGATACGAAAAAAATCATTCCAAAGTCCCACTATTGGGGCGAAGAACCTATGATGCACCAGCGCGGAACAGTGTTCGGTGCGTATGATTTCCTCGAACGCTTTGTCGGGATCCGCTTCTACATGCCGAACAAAATCGGGACAATCGTTCCGAAACTGAAAAAACTGGAAATTCCATCTGTTGATATTTTCGATCGTCCTGACTGCGTTGTCAGAACTACCACCGGATTCGGACTCATGCGTATCCGTCATCTTCCGTGGATGGACACCGATCAAACCAGCCGTGTTACAGGAAATTACGCCTTGTTGAGAATGCGCGGCGGAACCAGAAATATTCCCAATTGTCACGGCTTGCAGATGCTCGGCTACTGGGTCCGTTTCGGGAAGACCAATCCGGAATATTTTGTACAGGATATCAAAGGCAAACGGCAGACCGGACACCCCGGATTTATCTGTCTTTCCAGCGATATCACAAAAGAGATCATTGAAGATGCCAAGTCCGCATTGCGCGGAGAACCCCCGCAAAAACGCGGAATCGTCTGGTCCAATGGAAAATCCTTTACTTCTTACTGGTTCCCCATGGTTTATAACAAAGACGGCTTTTTCAACGTTCATCTGATGGACGGAATGCAGCCCTGCTACTGCGAAAAGTGCAAAGATCGCCCCTATAATCCCGATCTTGTCTGGAAAATGACTGCAGATGTCGCTAAAGCTGTCAAAGCCTCCGGGATCAACGCCTGGATCACTCAGATGGGCTACGCTCATTATAAAGAAGTGCCTGCCATTGATCTGCCGGATAACGTGATCGTTCAGCTCGCATTCAACGGTCCTTATCAGTGGAGCGAAAAAGAGAAATTTGCAGAAGAAAAAAATCTGATCCGGAAATGGAACAGAAAACTGGGCGGAAAAAATGTGTGGCTCTGGGTTTATCTTGATGCAACCGAAGACCCGAAAAGCAGCCCCAGTTTTTATTATCCCGGAATCTCCCAGAACTGTCCCTATACCATTCACAAATATTTCTCGTCTCTCAAAGGCGATATCAGCGGAAGTTTTCTGGAACTCATTCCCGGTGCCAGAGACCTTGGAAACCTGTACATTGCCATGAAAGTCCTGTGGAACAATTCTCTGGATATCAACGCCGAGATGGAGGAATATTACCGACTGATGTTCGGGAAAGCTGCTCCGCTCATGAAATCCTATTTCGTCGAAGCGGAAAATATCTGGATCAACAAAGTCCGTTCCAAGTCATTTGATACGATTTTCGGACCCAAACCCATGAAGCAGCCTTTCAGTAAGATTTGGGAAGAATATTATCCCCCTCAACTGCTGAAAAAATGGGAGCGCATGTTCAATCAGGCAGAAGCTCTTGTTAAAAATTTTCCCAAACAGCTTGCACGCGTAAAATTCTTCCGGAAACATTACCTTGATCCCGCATTGAAATATTCTGCTGAATATTGGAACTCCAGAGGTCAGACAGAGATTCTTCAGGCAAATGTTCCGGCAGTCACAACACCGGTTATGATCGATGGAAAACTTGATGAAGCTGTCTGGAAAAAATCTGAATTGCACTATCTTGGAAAATTCCGGTTCGGCGGAGTAACTCCGATCCGGGCTTCCGTGAGAATTTTGCGTGATGAAAAAAATCTCTACTTCGGGTTTGAAAGCATCGACCCCGAACACGGAAAGCTGGAAACCGGAAAAGTCCGGCTTCCCGGTCAGGATCTGGCAAATTTTGCAACCTTTGAAGTCATGATGAATCCCAGCGGAGATAAGGAAAATGTAACTCAATTCATGATTACTCCCGCTGGACTGCACCTCGGAATTCAGCATCCGAAAGCAACAAAGTTACAACTGGCTACAAAGTCGCAACATCCATCGGAAGTGATCGCTGGACCGCTGAACTGGCTGTTCCGCTTGCAATGCTCAAGAATATGAAAAAAGGCGGCTTCCCCGCTAACTTCTCCTATAACAGACAGCTTAAAAACACCCCGCCATGCTCCGATCTCTATTCATGGTCTCCCTACTTGACCAGAATGTTCCTTGAACCTGACCACTTCGCCAAACTTGTACTTGGCGATGATAAAGGTGAAAACCTTCTGGATGAATATGACTTCAACGGACTCGTCCGCCGGGGCAGGTTGGCAGGAACCCGCTGGGGATTGGGTGAGCTGCATAAAGAATCAAAGATTTACCTCGACAAAACAACTTTTGTGACTGGCGGACAGTCGATTTGTCTTGAATCAACAGCTGATGTCGGAGATAAGTCAACAGCACGGATCGGTTATCTGCGCTTCCCGAAACTGATCCCCGGAAAGAAATACCGTTTATCAATGTATGTCAAGGGCGACCTCGCTCCGGGATCTTTTGCAGATGCGCGCGTATGGTATGGTAAAACATTGGTGATTCCCTCGGGACGCTTGAACGGAACATTCCCCTGGATGAAGATTTCCGGAGAGTTTACCGCAATGAAACCTGATGTGGGATTCGGTGTGACACTCTGGGGAAAGGGAAAACTGAATGTTGACCACTTCGTCCTGCAGAAACTGGACTGATAAACTCAGATAGGATAGAATGAAAAAATGAATGCTGTATTTTTAGGTGGCGGATCCCTGCGGCTTTTGCCTCTCTTCCGCGGATTCTTTTCAAAAGCTCCCGAGTTCTTCCGCAATGGAGAAATCAGACTCGTTGATTTGAAACCGGAACGTGCCGAAGCCGTCGGAAAACTGATCCTTGCATGCCCTGAATATGAGAACGTCAGATGTAAAGTCATTTGGACAGATAACATTGACGAAGCTCTGCCCGGTGCGGATGTCATGTACCTGACCATGGCTGCAAGAAGCGATCCCACCGATACGCAATCATTTTTTCTGTCCACCCGCTATGGATTCCATTCCTCTGACAATCTTTCTGTGAACGGAGCATTTCTCTCCCTGCGGCTCGGACGAACCATTCTTAATATCGCAAAAAAAATGGAACAGTTTTGTCCGGATGCCCAGATGCTGATTTTTCCAAACCCGGTTGCAGTTTATTCTCATCTGGTGAATACTCACACAAAAATCCGGGCATTGGGGATCTGTGGAGGTTTCTGCAATCACAGATATGACCTGACACGGCTTACGCAGGGCAGGGATGAGTATGATGACAGCTGGGATCTGGTCGCTGCCGGTGTCAATCATCTCTCTTTTATTCTCCGCGGAAAATGGCGTGGAAAGGATTTTTATTCCGAAGTCCTGCCGGAATCTTTGACCGATGACTGGAAGCCGGTTGTGTGTGACAGCCCCTTTGACTGGGCTCGCAGAGCTATGGAGAATGCTCAGGTGATGATGTATAATACCTATAAGAGATATGGTGTCGTTACATTCTCTTCGGAAGGTGATGGTTCTGCTCATCTTGATTTGGAAAATGCAGTCAAACTTCAAAAAATGCGGTTCGGAACGGGCGAAAATTTCAATCCCGTCGAAGCAAAACGTATCTATGAAACACGCATCACTGATTCTTTCCGGAATTTTATTGAATCTTCCAAACACCCCGAAAAGATCGACTGGGATTCCGCTGGTGGTAACTACGGCAGAAATGAAAGCGATATTTCCATTCCGATCTTCCGCGCAATTGCCGGAGTGGAACCGATGCGGATCGTGGCGACACAGCCGAATTTCGGCGCCGTCAGGGGCTTCGATGACGGAATGCCCCTGGAATATTCTATGGATATCTCGGGAAAAACAATCACTCCGGTAGAAAATCTCTATATTCCTGACCCATATTTCGGGTTGATTTCATCTTTGTCCGACTTCCAGCGATTGCAGTCTGAAGCAATTGCAGCATGGGATCCGGAGATTTTCGCCCTTGCACTGGAAGCCTATCCGTTAAAACAGTTCACTGCAGAGCGCCGTGCATACTATAAAGAGTTGTTTGATCTGTATTCCGATATAGATCCGCATATGCTGGAGGCAAAAAAATACTTCTACTGAGATCTGCATAATAATATAGAGAGAAAATAAATAAGTCGTTGATGCGCTGCAAGAGCCATTGACGACTTTATTTATTATGAGGTAATTTCAAAAGTCCGGCAAAATTTGGCTGAAAAAGGATTGTTGATGAGATGGAAATGGTAGTTTGAGCGTGGCTACCATCCTCCTTCGCTGAAGCTATGGAGGACAAGCCGAAAACGCTCCATTTGCAGATCGCAACAAGAATTTTCTTCCATCGTAACGCTCAAAATCATAATATTACGATTTTGGACATTAGGTTTACAAAAGACTTTCACTTTTTTTATGAGGTATTTGTACAAGCACAACAGCAGTAAAAATAATTCCGCAGCCGATAAGATTTATCAGGGAATAGCGTTCCTTCTGCAGTAACCATCCCCAGAGTACAGCAAAGACAGAGGCTGTACTCAAAATGATCGAAGCAGTCGCCGGATGAACATATTTTTGAGCAGCAATCTGGATCGTACAAGCAATGCCGATAGCGATCAAGCCGCAGAAAAGTAATGGACCGACAGTCTGGGCAATATTGGAAAATGTACAGGTTTCGCCAGAGAGCAGACCGGCAATTCCGGACACCACAGCAACCGTGGCAAACTGTACTGCCGATAATTGCAGTGCATCCGCGCCGGGCGCAAATTTGGCAATGGAAATAAATTGAAATGCAAAAAACAAAGCACAAATAAGCATCAATATATCACCGAAGTTGCCAATCGTTCCAAAGGAATCATCAGTACAAAGCAAGTATGTTCCGACAATAGAGAGCAAGGATGCGCACCATATCGGCCATGTTGATTTTTTATGAATGAAAACTCCGATTACCGGAATCATTATCACATACAGAGCAGTCAAAAAACCAGCTTTTCCGGCAGAGGTGTACAGCAACCCGAACTGCTGTAATATTTCACCTCCGGCAAGGCATATCCCACAGATGATCCCGCCGGAAATCAGCTTTTTATCCGGGCGTTTCCGGAAAAATAAAATGGCAGGAACAAGCATCAATGTTCCAAGTAAATAACGTAAAAATACAAACATCAAAGGAGACATGGTATCCATGGCTTTCGCCTGGGCAGAATAGGACAATCCCCATATTGCAGCCGTTACGAACAGCAAAATGATTGCCAGCCGATTCAGATTTTTCATATTTTATAATCTCCGGAATTTTTTGTTGCCATCAGAAATTTATTTATGCGGGATATGCGGCTCTTTTGTCGGACCGAATATTTCAGCAGGTGCAATTTTTCCTAATACGGATGCAAACTTTTCCATCCGTTCCCTTGATGCGGGAGATAATTCAGCGATGACTCCGCGACGGTCAAGGGTATTAAGATGTATTAAATCGGGATCAATGCATTTGACCAACCTGTAAAAACGGGCAATACTTTCATCTGAATCATTTATTCCCGGAACAACAAAAATTTCCAATGCCATTTTTACCGGAACATTCCGGCGGAATGAACACAGCCCGGAAACAAGTTTTTCCAGAGTTTCACCGGGATAAGGACGATTTATATATGAATATTCCTCTTCCGAAGATGCATCAAGAGAAGGAATGATCAAATCAAGTTGAGAAAGTTCTTTCTGGAGGACTGTATCCCCCAGCAGAAGTCCGTTAGTCAAAAGGCATACCAGACTCTCTGAATGATATTTTTTTATATGATCAACTACGCACCCGATCCCGGAGTTCAGAGTAGGTTCGCCAGCCCCTGAAAAAGTAATATAATCAGGTTTAGGAATGTTTTTCAATGTCGCATCTAACTCTGCAATAACCTTATCTACAGGAACATATTCCTTGCGGGTCATAGTTAAATTTGTTGTTGCTTTTGCTTCGCAGTATATGCAATCCAGTGAACATGTTTTGGCTGTCACCAAGTCTACTCCGAGGGATTTTCCCAATCTGCGGGAATTTATCGGTCCGAAAATAAATTTTCTTGCTTTAGATTCTTCCATATATAAGCCTTGATTTTTCAGGATGAGATCCTATTAATATAATTCTACTGACGATACTTTTCAAACAATTAAACCTCATTTTTTTTTATTTTTAGCGCTGTTCCCCATACAGGTTGGTAAATCCTACTGCTATTTTTAGTTTAAGATGGCATTTCGATTTTTACATCGTAAAAATCGGAATGCCGCAAAAAGGTTTGGAAAAAAGGGGGGGAGTTCCGTCTTCGCCTTTCAGGCTGCGCCGTGACAAGTTGAGGAGGGGAAAAAGGACCTTTCCTAAAAAGGGCTTTTTCCCCTCTTCAAGTAACAACCTTTATTGGGAACAGAGCTTTACAGTTTCACCCCGAGCAGTTTCAGGGCATTCTGAGCATCAATATATTCATATTCTGCCGCTTTCCGGTAAAGACAGATCGCCTTGTTCAGATCCTTTTTCACCCCGCCGAGACCGTGTTCGTAACAGTAGCCCAGAGCAAAACAGGAATAGCCGGTTTCAAAGTATTCAACATCGATTTTAAGATCCGGGACTGCGGCTTTGTACCATGCGGCGGCTTCAGCAGGATCTTTCCGCAGCTTTTCACTGCATAATCCCATATAAAATTTGGCAACCGGCCGGTCGAGTTCTGCCGCCTCCCGGAAATATTTCTCCGCTTCAGCATAGTTTTGAGGAACGCCTCTTCCGTAGAAGTAATGTATTCCCAATTCGATTGCTGACGAGGTATATTTTTTCCGGTACGCATTCCGGTGCCATTTTACCGCTTCTTTGTAATCCTGTTTGACCGCGTGTCCGGTATTATAGTGATTTCCGAGGTAATACATCGCCACCGGGTCCCCGTGAGCGGCATCCTGTTTGTCCTTTTCAAAGACTTCCCGGAAATGCTTTTCCGCTTCACGTCTGTTTTTAGGAACGCCTTTTCCTGTCAGATAACAGAACCCGAGATAAACGTTTGCTTCGCGGTTTCCCTGTGCAGCTGATCTGGCATACCATTTGATCGCTTCCGGAAGATTTTTCTTTGTACCGATCCCGAATTGATAACAATAGCCGAGCTGGCATTGTGCAAAATTGTTTCCCAGCATCGTTAGCTCCAGAATGATCGTAAAAGTCTGTTTGAAATAACGCTCTGCCGCCGCGAGGTTCCGGGGCATTCCTTTTCCGTAAAGAGAGAACCGTCCCAATGCAAAAGCGGCAAAAACATCATTCCGTGCAGCAGCTTTCCGGTACCATTTTGCCGCTTCTTTATAATCCTGTTTGACGCCCTTTCCGTTTTCATAGATTTTTCCAAGTGAGAATTGAGCCCATGGATTGTTTGTATCTGCCGCCGCCCGGAACAGTTCCCGTGCTTTTTGAAAATCCTGGGGAACTCCTGTCCCATTATAACAATGAAGTCCGAAAAGAAATTTTGCGGAAGGGTCTCCTTTATCAGCAGCTTTTTTTTGCCATTCAGCTGCTGTTTTCTGATTCCGTTCGACACCGCGCCCCAGTGCATAACAGTTTCCCAGCATACTCATAGCGCTGGGATTGCCCTGTTCTGCTGCTTTCCGGAAATGTTTCACGGCGGCGTTATCATCCTGCTTGACACCGTCCAACCCGAAAAAGTATGTGATCCCCAACTGGAAATAATCCGTCTCATCTATAGATTTTCCTGTTTTTTTCCCTTGTGCAAACACTTCCGCGCCGCAAACGAGAACGGCGAGAAGCCCGGTCATAATATATTTTCTGATACTCATTTTTACACCCTTCTTTTCATATATACTGTAATTATACAGCAGGAGATTTCTTTTTCAACCTCTTTTTTTGATAAAAACTTGCAAAAAAACTGTTTTTCTTCTTGACATTCAGTGAAAAAAGTGTTATGATCATATATAGACCATACAAGATAGATGTTTTTGTATGATTTGTTGTTATGAAGCAGGAATGGATAAAGCGGAATTCTGTTTGGCAATGCTGATCAAACTGTGAAATATTGTTTCAGCAGACAAAATAGAGTTTAAAGTTGCTGTATCATGGTATTATATTAAAGCAGAAAGCGCTGTTCCCCATACAGGTTGGTAAATCCTTCTGCTATTTTAACTTCAAGATGGCATTTCGATTTTTACGTCGTAAAAATCGGAATGCCGCAAAAAGGTTTGGAAAAAAGGGGTGGAGTTCCGTCTTCGCCTTTCAGGCTGCGCCGTGACAAGTTGAGGAGGGGAAAAAGGACCTATCCTAAAAAGGGCTTTTTCCTCTCCTCAAGTGACAACCTTTATTGGGAACAGAGCTTTCAAAAAAAAGCCCCAGCCTGCACAAAATGGGAAAAAATGAAAAAAAAGTTTAAAAGTTGATTTGCATTTTTCAAGAAGTGGTGTATATTTAGCTTCTGTCGCAAATAAATGCGGTGCTTGTTGAACTCAAACGGTTCAATAAAAATTGAAAAAAATAAAAAAC
>SUVT01000088.1 GCA_015061845.1 Lentisphaerota bacterium | reverse complement strand
ATAAAGAAGGACATTATAATCTGCCCAGTAAAGAGCCGCATCCACATCGGAACCGCGCAGGGATTTATGAAGCGCACTGATCAGATTATAATGTCCTTCTTTATCCTTATCGTACATGGGCGCACGCTTTTGGATGATCTTACCCAGAGATTCCAAGTCAAGGATTTCGCCGGGGCGCACAGAGTCAAAGACGGATTCAATCAGGTTTACGCAATATCTTCCATCGCCATCTGCCATTTTCCGGAGTTCTTCCCGGGCTTCGGGCGTGACCGGCAATGGTTTTCCAACCACATGTTCCGCACGGACAATAATTTTTTCCAGCGCAGCATCATCGAGGGGGTTCATCACAAAAACTTTGCACCGGGAAAGCAATGCGCTGTTCAGTTCAAAGGAAGGGTTTTCTGTTGTTGCCCCGACCAGTACAACGGTTCCGTTTTCGACATATGGCAGAAAACCATCCTGTTGAGCCCGGTTGAAACGGTGGATTTCGTCTACGAACAGTAAAGTCCCCTTCCCTGCCAGTCTTCGGCTGACAGCTTCTTCAAAGGCTTTCCGTAAATCAGCGATCCCGGAAAATACTGCGGAAAGTGCTGTGAAATGAAGGCTCGTATTGTTTGCCATGATCCGGGCGGCAGTTGTTTTTCCGCATCCGGGAGGTCCCCACAGAATAAAACTGGAAAGTTTTCCGGAGTCGATCATGCGCCGCAACGGTCCATCCGGTCCAAGCAAATGCTCCTGACCTACGATTCCATCCAGTTCGTTGGGTCTCATGCGGTCAGCAAGAGGGCGACCAGCCAGATTTGAGAACAGACTTTCTTCCATCATTTCGGGTGCCCCGCCAAATAAGAGTTGCTGTAATGAAAATCTCCGGAAACTTCCTTTCCGATCCACGGCGGAACGGCGAAAGATTCTTCTGCATCAGAGAGTTCGATCTCCGCAAGGATCAAGCCTGCGTGACTTCCGAGGAATTCATCGATCTCCCATTTTTTCCCTTCATATTCCACAATATACCGCAGTTTATCCACAGCATGACCGGGACAGAATGTTTCCATCAATTCTTCCGCATCTTTGGGGGGGATTTCATACTCGAATTCACCCCGGGAGATCCCCACTTGCGGTGTTTTCAAGGTCAAAAAGGCTTTTTCTCCGGCGATACGGATCCGGATCACGCCCTTCTGTTCGGCAGCAAGCGGAATATATTTCTGGCACAATCTGACAGGCTTGGAAGCTGATTGTTTCCACTCCATCCCTGTTACAAGATATTTCCGTTCGATTTCCAGCGGCATTTTCCGTTTCCCTTATGCTTGAGCAGCCTTTTCTTTCAAAACTTTCAGCGTGATCCCCGGAAGTTTCGGAACAGGTGAAAAGACCGGTGGGGTATAGGATTCCATTTTTCCGGCGAGGATCGACGCCAAGGCTGTGCCCTGACTCTTCGATGCCATCCAGAGGCCATACACCCGACCATCAAGTTCTGCGCAATCCCCAATCGCATAAACATCTTCCGCAGATGTTTCAAACCTATTATTGATACAGATTCCCCGTTCCACTTTCACTCCGGCAGCCTTGGCGACATTTGTGACAGGACGGATCCCGGCAGAGACCAGAACGATATCGAACGACTCCGTTTTTCCATTCATTTCAACAACATATTTGCCATCGGCTTTCGTGATCTTTTCAACATGACCGGATGTGATAATATTCATTCCGTTATCAAGGAGATACTGTTTCAGCCAGGCAGATTCTTTTTCTGTCAGGATAGCGGGCAGAAGCCGTTCCGCAATTTCAGAAACAGTAACGGAAATACCGTTTGTCTTGAGAGACTCGGCAATTTCCAACCCGAGCAGACCGCCGCCGATCACCAAACCACTCTTTGCTGACAGAAGCTGTTTTTCGATTCTGTGAAGGTCATTCAGATTCCGCAGGGTCATCTCCTGTTCCAAACCGGGAATGGGCGGAACAGAAGCATCGGCTCCGGTTGCAAAAATAAAACGGTCATAACTCATGCTGCCGCCGGTATAAAAAACTGTTTTCTTCTCAATATCAAGAGATTCCACTTTTGTACAGAGAAGAGTTTGAACCCCTTTTTCATTCAAAGCTGTCTTTGACGACAATACCAGTTTTTCTTCGGGGAGCTTACCGGAAAGTACTTCGGGGAGACGGATCCTGGAATAAAGTCCGCAGGATTCATTATCGATCAGAATGACCTCTTCTTCAGGCAAAAATTCTTTCAAGGCACAAGCCGCAGTTGTTCCGGCGATACCACATCCGGCAATAATCGTCCTGCTCATCAGACACCTCCTTGTCTTACACTATAAATTCTTTTCCGTAAGATAGCACAAGGATTTTCTTTTTCAACCGGAAATTTTATATTTTTTGACTATAATTTCAGTATTGAAGAACTTCCGGTAAAAAACGGTGGAATATCTCTCAGGGGATTCTCCGGTTTGGAAAATTCCCCTGAGAAGAAAGAGGCAATTATTTTTTCCCGGCACGCAGCTCAATGGAAAATTCTGCCTGTTCTCCATTCCGGATCGTTACCGGATGGAAGAAAGGTTCAAATGTCGGAACCTGATGCTGGGGTGTATCCCAGACCGCATATCCGGCAAACAGTTTTTCCGGATAGGCTTTGATCGTCACCTGATCCGCAGAAGCCGGATTCCGGAGGATCACAGTTCCGTTATCGATCACCACCGGATCTTCCGTACAGGCGAAGAGCTTCTTCATTTTCATGCCGGAATCGGTTTTTCCGACAGAAAAGACCATCCGTTTCAAGTTCCGTTTGTAAATATAAGGCTTGCCATTCTGAGTCATCAGGATGCTGCCATCCTTTGCCCCCATGTTTGCGGGGAAGGATTGATACCGGAATCCGAGAGTGAATCCACCGCCGCCCGTTTCCGAGTTGTGCGCATCAATCAGAATGGTACTGATCTTGACCGTTCTCAAGTCACGGGAAACCAGAATGGAATGACGGACTTTCAGGTGTTCCAGCTTCGGAGAAATCTTGCGGTTGAACAGTTTTTCCGCTGTAACAAGGATTCCGTCAGGCGTAACATCCTGTTTGATCACCTGATACGGAGCTTCTCCGGAGTGAGCCGGCTGCCAGAACGAAGGCACACCGAAAGCAGGTGCCCACATCGTTCCGTCCACTTTCCAGTCACGGATCACGCAATGATGCAGATCAAAGGAAAGGGTGCTCTTTCCGGATGTGAAAACCAAACGCTGTCCATTTTTTCCAACGGCAGGAGTACATTTCAAAGGTCCGGCAGCAAGCGTTCTCAATTCAGACTTTCTGTATTCCGCTTCTGTTGCAGCATCAAGAACAGCATCTTCCGCAGCAGCTTTCCGGATCGCGGGCAAATGCGTATTCATCGCCTTTTTCACATCAGTCGGAGTGATTTTCTTCTGCTGAACTGCGGCATCAGATACCGGTTCGATCCGGAAAAATGCCCATTTCAAAGCACCGGCATGAAGCAGAACGCCATCTTTCAGCTGCGCTCCGGTAAAGAACTTTCCATTGTCAGCAACAAAAGTTCTCTTCTTCGCCGGTTCTGTCACTGCATAAACGGAAGAAGGTTTCAGTCCGCTGACTTTGAGTTTGAAGAAGACATCACCTTTTGACCAGAAGTTTCCAACAGCAGCGACAATTGTATTTCCTTTCCGGAAAGCTTCGATCTGAAGCAGACTTTCCGGCGGAGGATTCACAAGATAACGGGGCTGGATCCGTTTTTTCGGCGCAGGGAACGGAGTTACAGCTTCTGCGGAAACGGTAGTTGTTACACGTTTGCCATTCACCACAAAATCTTCGTTTTGAGCGATCAAATCGTTGTTTTCAGCAAGGACTTTCCAGTAGCGGGCATCATATCCCTGCGGATAAAGATAGATCAAGGCGGAACGGAATCCCTGAACAAAGAATCCGGTCACTTCCATTGCCATACCTTCGGGAGATGTCACCCAGAAATTCCCCTGCAAACCGTGAGGAAGTGCCTGCAGACGGGGACATTTGTCGCCAAAACGCTGTTTCATGAAGGCAGAAACACGTTTTGCGGCAACGTATGTATTCAGATTTTCGCCTTTTTCATAGCTGTGGGGTTCCAGTGTTTTCCATCCGGTGTACGGTCCCCAGGCATTGAAATATGTCAATGAGTCGGCATAATCCATGGGATCATGTTCTGCGCTGGACCCTTCATGACGTTCAGTGGTATCAGCACAGGTGATCCATACGACTTCAGGCACAAATCCGGCTTTTCCGGTCGTATATTTTTTGATGGTTTCCTGAATCGTTTTCACAAGTTTTGCGTGCTGCAAACTGCGGAAACGGACACCCTGCTTGTAATATTTTCCGGTAATGGTCAACTCTTTCGGCCAGAGTTTTTTCATTTCAGCCCGGGGGATCTTCATGTAGTCAGCGAACTCATCCCGGCAGGTATCGCAATAACAGCCCTGTCCGTGGAACATGTAAGGTTCCCAGTTGGAAAGAACACCGTCTTTTCCCTCCAAATTGCTCTGAATATAAGGAATAAAGGTGTTGTAGTAAAATTCTGTTTTGTTGTAGATCGCAGCCGGACAAGTTGCGTTGTTGACATCAAAGCTGGCGGTTTTCCCGATAGGCTTGAACTTTGCATAATCCGGTTTTGTCTGACAGATCCGGTAACCGTTGGCAAGCCAGTAAAGTTCCGGTGTGATCATCTCCGTTCCATATTTCCGGTACCATTTTATGGTTTCGGAATCAAAATTATGAGCGATCCAGCGGAATCCGGTGTCACCGCTGAACTTGGCATACAGTTTCCGGTTTTCCATTTTGCTGAAATTCAGATAAAGCCCCATCGGATGATAGCCTGTCAGGAAAAGAGAAGATTTTGCAACAGGCTTGATTTGGGGGATCACTTTGAAGTTAAACTCGGAAGGTTCTGAAATCACCGTTCCGCTGTCAGTCATCTTGAACCGGATCGGCTCAGAATAATCACCGGGAGCGGCTTTTGTTGTAACAAGGATCGCCAGTTTCAGATAGGATTCATAACCGTCATACCGGAGCAATCTTGCTTTCCAGAAAGAGGCATCGAAATAATAAGTATTTCCGGATTTTGTGATAAATTTCAAAGGATGGGAAACATCCAGAAATTCCACTTCTTTCGGGAGCGTGACTTCCAGCACGGGAGAAGTGAGTTTAAGTTCAGACTTCGGAACATTCCGTTTCAAAACAAAAGGAATGATTGCCGGGTCTTTTTGGGAAAGAACATAAACATTATCAAGTTTTCCGTTGGGGAAGAGCGTTGCCTCGACAGGATATTGATGTTTTACTTTCTCAAGAACAGGCATTTCCGCTTCAAGTACGCCGCATCCATCCAGACGCAGGAAGAAGTCAACGTAACGGGTCCCCTCCGGGAACTGGAGAGAGATTTCGTTGTTCCGGAACGTTTTTGCACTTCCGGGGAAATATTTGACGATCGTCTTCCCTGCCCCTTTTTCCGGTTTTGCAACTGCAATGATCAAACCGTTGGTTGCTCCCGGTCCGGCGAAAGGCTGAACACGGCTGCGGAATGTCATGCGGTATTCACCGCCTTTGTTATCAGACAGAATAACCCGCTGGGTCCATGATGCAGAAACATTTGAAGCATATTTTCCAATGGCATCTGCGATTGCGGAAGGCTTCTCTGTTTTCAGTATAAAACCGCCTTTGACAGGAGTTTTTGTAAACTTGATCAGAGGAACTGCTTTGCTCCGTAACTTCTGCGCGGCTGGATCGGGAGAGTGCAGAAATACTGCACCCGGTTTCCACTCCTTAAACAGATTTCCATCCGCCTGGCTCTTCCGGGAAAAACGATGTTCCGAAATCTTCCGGAAATCCAATGATGGACCGCCGGGGTGAAACTCTTCTGCAAACAATGCAGAACAAACAGCAAATGCCGACAAAATCAAACTGGCATGTTTCATACGAACCCTTTCAGAATTATTACTTGACTCTGATCAGAGAATAATCTGTAAACGATGCATCTCCGGGACCGTTCAGACGGAAATAGAATTCCAGATTATCGGTTCCGGCAGGAAGAGTAAACTCATACTTGAAATTTTTCCAGTCAGCAGAAACTGCACCCCAGCTTCTGGCGTAAAGTTTTCCGGTCTTGGTTCCGGTCTTCGGGAACACAAGGATCAAGCCCAAAGATTTGAAACCAGCCGGGACCGTTCCTTTATAACGAAAAGTCAGAGAGAATTTTCCGCCTTTGTTATCCGGAAGTTTGACCTTCTGATAGAAAGAAGCGGAAATGGAATTGGCATATTTTCCGGCAATGGGAGCGATTTCAGCAGGAATAACTGCCCGGAGAACTTTCTTTCCGGCAACATCATTCTGCTCGAACTTCACCATGGGAACGATTTTGGGTCTGACAGCCTGTCCGGCAGCTTCAGAGGTATGGACCCAGACGTTTCCGCCCTGCCAGGTTCCGGTCAAAAAATTGGTTTCTGCTGCGCTCAAAACAAAAGCTGCAGCCGTCGCAAGAATTGCAAGTGTACGTTTCATAAGTCAAATCTCCTTGTTTTTCTGTTTTCTTATCTGGGAAGGTACGGGAACCAGTAAATATTGTCGGGCCAGTACGGCGGCAATGATATTTCATCAACAGTCATGACATTGCCTGCGGCACAAACATTGTTGGCTTTGCCATTGTGGCGGAAAACGGTCTTGTATGCTGTCGTAGTATCAAGGATCGGCGCAGTAGCATTGGGTTCTGAAGCAATACAAGTGCTGCTGGCAGACTGAAATTTAGTGATTTTCCGCCGCTGGACCGTATTGTAAATATAACTGTTGTAACCGATTCCATACCTTTTGCTGGCAGGATCTGTCTTTTGGCTGGGGCATGCGAATTTGTTCCGGCTACCAGTTTTCTCAATAGCACCGAGGTCTACATTATCGGCTCCGAGATAATTGGTCAGCAAACCGTTTTTTCCTGCATACCACTCCTGATTTCCGGGAGAGTTCCAGGCGGAACCGCTGCGGTAGGGCGGAAGATAATCATCATTGTCGCCGCAATACATGAGCATCGCCTTTCCGACAGTGCTGAAATTGTTGACACAGCTTGTTTTTCTTCCATTTTCCCGGGCGTTGTTCAAAGCAGGCAGAAGCATACCCGCAAGAATTGCAATGATTGCAATCACAACAAGCAACTCGATCAATGTGAAGGTTTTGATTTTGCTCTTCATGAGAAGACTCCTTATATTTTGTTATATTGTTTTTCTTAATTTTTCTATCCAATGCCGGGTGCTTTTACGAATCTGAAGTTCATGGGGAGACTCAAGGATCACGTTCTCTTTTCCGAACCAATCCTGACTCTTCAGCATCAATTCAGCAGCCATCACGCCGACGGTATCATAACACAAATCCATGGTGGAAAGGGGTGGAACAGTGAATTCTCCGCCCGGATAACCGCAAAATCCCATTACAGAAATATCTTCCGGAACACGCAAGCCGCGTTCCCGGAGTTCCCGGATCACTTCAATCGCATAAAAATCGGAATAGCAGAGTACCGCAGTTTGTTCTTCTGCAAGGATCCGGTCAACACATTTTTTGATTTCATCCGGAGTCAGATCTGCATCCAGAATCAAGGAACCATCCATACGGTTCAACAGAAGCAATGACTCAAAATTCTCTCTGGGATACCCCCGGAATGACCAGCCGGAACCGTTGATCGTCGCCACACGGCAGTGTCCGAGCTTCTTTAAATATAATAAGGTTTCAGCAAATGCCTTTTCAAAATCTGCAACGATCATGGAAAAGGGACAAATCTTTTTATCGCCAGCCGCTGCGATAGGCATAACAACTGGAATATCAACGGACTTCAAAAGTTTCAACTCTGGTTCCGTTCCATGAAAATAGGATTCCACAAGAAAAACCCCTTTGATTTTTTCCCGGGCAATCATTTTCTGGAAATCCGTTTTCCGCATCCGGGCGATAAAATCCCGAATGCAGAGTTTGGTCTGCGCTCCAGCCAACGCCATTGCACGCTGAATTCCCGGGACAACATAATTTCCGGGCAAGGTAAAATCGGAAAGATTGGAACTCAGAATAAGATAAACCGGCTTTTCATCACGGTTCGTAACAAACGTTCCGGAACCATTGACGAATGCAACATAATTTTCAGAAGCAAGCCGTTTCATTGCAGAGCGGACAGTCATGTGCGCAACCTGATAACGTTTCGCCAGCTCAAGACCGCCGGGCAATTTACTGCCCACAGGAAAACGCCCCGCTACAATATCATCGCGGAGCAACTCATATACCAGATTCTTTTTTGATTCGGGAGCCATATTTTTTCCTTCTTGAAACATCACGCTGCATCACGCTATATTATACAACAAAAAATGATAATTGTCAAGAGGAAATTATTTATTTTTTTGCATTCAACCGAAAAAAAGCAGTTGAACAGAGCAGTCATCCCGGCACATTATTTTTGATCAGACAGTTTTCAAACTGCAAATGCTTCTCTTTAACGGCGGTTTCTGGGGGCAAACAGTTCCTGCAAACCTGCCTCAAGAACAGTTTCCAGCATCACATAATGGGATTCCAGAAGCCCGTCAAAAGACAATCCGCTGTCGGTGGTTGATTCATAAGTCATTGCCTGCGCTCCGGAGAGCATGACCGCTGCAGTATTCAAGTTCAATGCCTGGGAAGAACCTTTCGGCTCCAACGCCGGGAAACCGGCATTACTCAATGCCCGGTAAACAGTTGCCGCAAGCTCATTGCCGCGACGGATATTTTCCGCATAGTTGAATAATCCCGGACGGCAGAGCAGACTTTCCCGTTCCTGTGAGTGCAGATTCAAAAACAAGTCCGGCTGACAGCGTTCGGTCAGTTCGAGAATTGCCGCAGCCTCTTTCGTGGAGAGTCTTCCGGGGGCGCAATCGTGCATAATGTTGAACCCGTCACCATTGGGATAGCCTCCGGGAAAAGAGACCCGATCCAGCGGCAGCGGAAAATATTGTTTGGATTCCGCCCAGCTGATCGTGGAACCATCAGCCCAAACGCCCTGCGAAATTCTGTGAAACTCCTCCATCGGGCATCCCCGCATGTGATCAGGAGAAATTTTTCTTCCATCCGGATTACAGCAGGGAATCATGACCAAACGGTATTTTTTCAGCAGATCACAAAGAACCGGGCGTTCTTTTCCCCGCATATCTTTTCCAGTTTCCAGCAGGGAAATCAAGTTCAGAACTGTGATAACCCCTTCTGCTTCCGCACCGTGAACACCGGCAATCATCATGATACATTGCGGGTCATAACCGGATGTCTTGTACCGGTTCGGGTCAGCGGAACTTGCCGCTGCTGTCCAGCGGACTTCCGGAGCAGGAAACTCTTTTTCCTGATAAAAAACAGCTTGCATATTCTTTTCCGGAAGAATGGTTTCCACCCTGCCCTTGCGGATTTTGGATAGCTCCTCTGCGATTTCCGGAAGCCGGACTTTCCACCAGTCGGGTCTCGGTTCCAATGTAATATCGTATGGTTGAAATTCTTTCATTTTGTCACCTCACCTGGGGTCCCATGCGGGAACGGAACGTTTGGAAATATCACTGAACAACGCAGCATTCAAGCCGATTTTCTTTGTCCGGAACAGAGCCGGGGCAAAGAAATCGTGGAAATCCCATACAAAATATTCCGAGAAATTTTCCGGATTTCTGCCGTCTTCCGCATTATTATTAGCGATATTGAACTCTTTTCCTTTCTTCAAATCAGCTTTCCGGGCTGCTTCATCTTTCCAGTTCAGCTGAGTTGAGAGGACTTTGATTCCGGGATCCGCAAAATAAGAACCGGTATTTTTCCCAATCAGGTTGAAATATTCTTTCAGCGTAATTTTCTTTGCTTTTCCTTTCTTGCTGCCGTCATTGGTAAAATCAATGATTTTTCTCAGATTTTCCGGAAAACGCATGAAATACAGGTTGTTTTCTTCTGTCAGACTTGCAAGGTTTTCCACTTTCAGCGGGGCTTCATGCGTCTTCGCCCGTCCGCTGTCGGTTACGATATTTCCGGCAAAACGGATTTTGTTTTTCTCGTTTCCAAAGAAGAGGAGTGTCCAGATCGCAACTTTCTTGAACACATTATTCTCGATTGTAATATTGGAACTGTTCACAAAGCTGATGCCGAACATTCCGCCGATCGCCACAGAGTTGCGGAGCGTGATATTGCCGGAAAATCTGGCATTGATGATCCCGGGAGAATACCCCGGACCGCGTCCGTCATGGAAACAGCGGGTGATCTCAATATGATTGCTGCCAAGAGCAACAAAGATACCGGAACTATTGGGGAATCCGGTTCCAAATTCCCGGAAACGGAATCCATCGAATTTCAAATGAGTTTTTCCGAACATGGCAAAACCGCGATTAAGGTGACGGTCATTACCGTCGATCCAAACCTCTTCTCCGGGGGCGGCACGGAAGGTGATCGGTTTTTCCGCAGTTCCGGAAACCGCAACAAAGACTGATTCCGTATATTTTCCGTTATGAACGATTACCGTATCTCCGGGCTGAACCATCATTGCAGCCTGAGAGATCGTCAGAAACGGTTTTTCTGCACTGCCATCATTCTGATTATTGCCGTACTTTGCAACATGCCAGACCTTTGCCGGACGGTCAACCGCCGGGGTTTTGAATGTCTGAACAGCACTTTTGAAGCTGCTCTGTACGATTTTGCCCCGCTTGTTTCTTTTGACCGGGGGCAGATAATGGTTCCCAACAACAAAAACAGCATTGGGGAACTGGAGCAGATAATACTGATATTCTGTTCCGGGTTTCAAGCCGGAAACCGACACGCTGTGGAACGGGCTGTTAACGGCAAAATCCTGAACCATTCTCCACTTATTCTTCCCTTTTTCCGTGACGTAAAGCAGGGAACGTTTCTGTTCGGAAGAGTTCGACCATCCGATATTTGCAGAAGTAGAGGAAACCTTGATCGGTTCCAGAAACTTTGCTTTGTCGCCAACATTTTCATGAAGAATAAAATACGGACCGATGGGAAAACCGTCAAAGGCTTTTCCGGCAAACACTTTTTCATTTTTCAGAGTGAAGTCCCCTGCCCCGGCATTGGTAAATTCCGGAATCAGCTGAACAGCTCCGGCTTCTCCGGCAGGAATCGCTGTACGGTAAGCGTTGTTGCAGGCAATCATTTCAGCAGGTAAAGCACCCTTTCCGGCAATGATATTTGACAGGAACAGACCGGATATTTTTCCGGAGCCGATGATATTTGCCACGCTCCGGTCAAATGCGGAGTGCATTACAGTAACTTCTGCGGATTTTTCTGCACTGACGGCATTTTTCTGATTGGCAAACCCGCAACGGTCAATGATGATATCAGAACCATTACACAAAATCCCGTTTTTTCCGGAACCGGTAAAGTTCAAACGCTTCACTGTGACCTGATTTCCGCTGATCCGCAAGCCATTTGTTCCGCCGCGGATCACTGCAGGAGCGGACTGCCCATGTCCGGAAAGGATCACATGATCCTGTTTCAGTTCAAGGTCTCCGGCATAAACTCCGGGCAGGAAATAAACAGTTGCATGAGCCGGAACATTTTTCAGAGTTTTCCACGGAGTTTTAACCGATTTTCCATCGTTGGAATCGTTGCCGTCCGGAGCGATAAAACAGACATTTCCCCCGGCAAAGCCCTGTTTGACTGCAGCATCTTTCTGTAAACGGAAATCATAATTCCAGGGATCGGCAAAATCATCGGGGAATTGAGTTCCCGACTTCTTTTTCAGTCTGAGAGAGGTCTTTCCGAACTTTCCGGAACGGTCATATTCATTATCAGTCGAAACGCAATGGACTGTATTTTTACAGGCTATCGAGCCGGAAGAATAAGTTCCGATGATCCTGTTGGAACCATCATCCGGCTTGATCCAGATGGAACCGCGATAATCGCCCAGACTCTTGCAGTTGGAAATCGTATTTCTCAAATTTGTACCGTAAAAACGGATCCCGTAAGTAACGGAATGAAGAGAAGTACAGCGGTCGATCACAGAATCTTCTGCGTAAAAGCCGATAATATTTCCGGCAGAAACATGGGTCGTCGTTCCATTGCGGATCCCGACACAGTTTTCGATCCGGCTTTTTTTCGCTTTATTCAGAGAGATCCCGCCGTAGTTCATATAAGCAGAACAGTTTCTGATCACGCAATTTTCAGCTTTTTCGATCACGATCCCCCATGCGCTGGTATGGGCAGCATTGCGCCTCCAGGAATAACCGGTTGCGGCAATGCCTTCAATAACAACATTCTTCACCCAATTCTGTTTCGGATCAACCGGAACAACAGAAAAACCGTGTCCGTCAAGAACAGAAAGAGAAATCTCATGATTTTCCGGATCAGCACCGTCACTGGGATAAATATAGAGCTGCTTGTTCTTTGTGTCGTAGAAATAAGCTCCGTAAACGATGATCTTTCCGCTTTGGAGAGAATTATAACGCTGATACATCGTCTGAGTATCACACTCGTTCACCCCTTCCGGGGCTTTTTCCAGAGGGATGCTGTAACAATTTCTGATACCATCGACTTTTTTGAATCCGGAGACGGGAATATCTCCCCGCAGCAGCACGGTTCCGGCAAACTTGGCGCGAACAGTTGTCGGTTTCTCTGCAGAACCGTTGAAACGCCATGTGACAGACTCCCGGTAAATTCCGGGCAGGATCGTCAGAGTATCACCCGGCTGAAGAATATTCACGCCTTTCTGAATCGTTTTGAATGGAGCATGTTCCGTTCCGGGGTTGGAATCAGAACCGTTTGTTCCGGTGAAATACTCTTTCCCGGCAAGGGAAGAGAACATCAGAAAAAATACAGCCAAACGCAAAAGAAGATTTTTCATGATCTGCCAATTCCTCCCGATCTTACTGCGTCAGATACTTGACGTGATTGCCTCTGGTATCGGAAATATTGAGACTTTCGACGTGCCAGTCAAGGAAGAGCGCATTTGCTCGGTTGTTGTGCCGGAAAGAGATCTCTCCCTGTGTGCTGCTGTCATCAGGACTGAAACCGTAAATATTCTTGTTGTTGTCAAACGCAACATGACTTCCCGGTTTTGCAGTATAGGTGCAATCCATGCGATAGATGCGGCTTGAAACATTTTTTGCCTGAGTTACTTTCTGAATGTAGTACTCCTTATACTTTCCATCAGAACTGTAAGCAAGCCCGATACTTCCATGGAGAGCATAACTCAAAGCCCGTTTTGTGTTTTTGCCGGGATTGTTTTTGACACGGAATTCATCTGACGGACATTTGAAGAAACTGCCGAAAGAGGGAGGCGGTGTCGTACTGGAGGACTTGATCGGACAATAAAATGTTCCGTTGACCCAGAAATCCGGCAAATACCCCTTCATGCAGGTGAACCATGTTTCTTCGCCGGGATAGAGAGGTCCGCCTTTGTAAGTTGCTCCGATCGGATAATAGTCATTATTGTCATTGATGTACTGGGCGGTAAGCAACCCGATCTGTTTCAGATTGTTTTTACAGTCTGCGCCCCGTCCGGATTCCCGGGCATTGTTCAATGCAGGCAGAAGCATACCTGCAAGGATCGCAATAATTGCAATAACCACAAGCAGTTCAATCAGTGTGAACAGCTTTTTCCTGTCTCTTACAACATTTTTTGAAGATTTCCTCATGAAAATACCTCCTCTGTTTTTTATAATGTTCCGTTCAATTCTATTTTATAATCGGTCATGCAGTTTGCCGCATAAGCATTCATATCGTTTTTCAAAACCTGTTCCACAGCAAGGGTCCCCAGTTGACGGGCATCCGGAACAATGGAAGTCACCGGCGGATCGTTCTGCATCATACACTCAAAACCGCCGAAAGAGATCAAAGATGCCTTGCTGCCGAAACGGCAGGACTTCTGAAGGTTATCCATAATAAACTGACTGAAATAATCAGAGGAAGAAAATGCCAGTACTTTATGAGAGGAATGTACGATTTTCTCCTTGAGTTCCTGAACGAGTTCCATATCCCGCACTAAAAAGGAAAGGATTTTTTCCCTGTAATGGATCGCAGACTTCGGAACTCCGGACTGAATCAACAGTTCCTTTAATTTTTTGCAGAGAACCGCATTGCCGCCCCACGGATTTCCGGTATCTTCATAGATAAAAAACTCCTGCGCACCGGATTTCAAAGCTAGCCGGGCTGCATCTTCAGCACACTTTTCAAAGGGAAGAGACACTGTCTGTACCGGCAGAGAGCTGCGTCTTCCGGCAATCACGCAGGGAAGATCCCCCAGATGCGGCAGAATATGTTTTTTGATCATTTTATCGGTATAAAGCATGTCAAGAATGATCCCTGCCGGATGGGGAACATCCTGAATATCACGCAGCAGATTCTCCATGTGAGTATCATCGATCACGGGTGTCCGGATCGTTGAAACTGTCCGGGGTACAAAAATATTCAATCCCCGTGCCAATGCCGTCGTATGGATTCCCTCCGTCATGCGGAGAATAAAATTATCATCTTCTGAAATCATCTTCGGGGAACGGCAGGCAAGGATCAGTGTTGTTCCGGCAGAGCTGTTTTCCGGCTTGCTCAAGTCTTTGACAAAATACCCCATACCGTCACGACGGATGATTTTCCCCATAAGAGAAAGTTCTTTGAAAACACGCAGGACCGTAATCTGGCTGACATCGTATTGATCAGAGAGTTCACGGATCGAAGCAATACGATCCCCCGGTTTCAGGGAACCGTCGTCTATCGCCTTCAACAGATCATTCGTTATTATCCTGTATCGAGGAGTTGCCATCTTTCGCTCCAATTATATTAGATCTAATATATCTTTTTTATTTCTTTACTCTATATATTATAATCATTTTCAAGAAAAATACAAGAGGGCATTTTCAGTTTTTTTGTATTTTTTTATAAAAAAAACTTCTTATCCGGCACCGCTGCATAAAGAATATACTGAGCTTACGCACGAAATATAAGATGTAATATAAAATCATCTCAACAGACTTGTTCATCTTTCAATTTTTTTTTGGCTGACTGAAACAAAAAAAAACAGCAAAAAACAATATTTTTCTGTCTATCTTTACTTGAAAAAGAAAAATCATGATTTATTTTACATCATGACATGAGGTAATTTCAAAAGTCCGGCAAAATTTGGCTGAAAAAAGATTGTTGATGAGTTGGAAATGGTAGTTTGAGCGTGGCTACCCACAGGGTAACCACCGAAAACGCTC
>SUVT01000087.1 GCA_015061845.1 Lentisphaerota bacterium | reverse complement strand
CGATTTCAGGGTCGGCAAAACGGAGAGCTGCAATATCATCATAGCTGAGTTTTTCAGCTTTTTCAAGACGTGCCATGTGGCGGCCGCCTTCAAAAGATCCGCCGAGCCATGCGGTAATGATCTTTTCGATTTCTTCTTTTGTAACATAATCAGCGGGGATGACCAGAACGTTTGCACTGTTGTGAGCGCGGCATGCAGAAGCAATCTTTTCGTTGAAGCAGAGCGCTCCGCGGACATTGTGGAAACGGTTGGCGCAGATGCCCATTCCGACACCGGAACGGCAGAGAAGGATACCGCGTTCCAGTTCTCCAAAGGACACTGCGCGGGCAAGACCGACACCGAAATCACTGTAATCATCCAGCGGATCGAAGACTGTCGGACCGTAGTCCAGAACTTCGTATCCCTGAGCGGTCAAGGTTGCTGAGATCTCTTTTTTGAGTTCAAATCCACCGTGGTCAGCGGCGATCCCGATTCGTTTGTCATCTTTGTTCCAGTCAGTGATAGCTTTCATTGTCCGGACTTCCTTTCTTTATGGATTATGGTTTTGAATAGTTTTTTCTTCTTTTTAAAACAAAAGATAATATACCTCTTGATTCTGAAAAATCAAGGGATTATCTGAAAAATAGAACAGCAGATAATGAAGAAATCTGCTGTTTTTTAGAAAAAAGGGCAGGGGAGCCCCGCCGGAAAATCAGGCCAGCCCGGGTTCCGGGAATACTGTGAGTACTGGGAATACTGGGAGAAAACGGGCAAAGAAAAGTTTTTTTCGCAAGGTTATTTCTCTGCGCACCCCGGCGTTAATTTTCCGTTCCTGTCCGTTGTCGTCCGTTGTCGTCCGTTTTCCCCAGCCGATCCTTTGCTAGTGCGCCATTCTTCCCGGCTCAGCCGGAAACGCTTACGCTCTTCTCATCCAGACTGCCATGTTGCAATCTCCTCTGTTCTGCCAGAGTGCATACGGTATCGCCCGGAACGTGACTTCTGAATATTCCGGCGGTGTCGTGGGATAAAGTTCTTCGCCTGCAAATTTTTCCCGGAGGGCTTTCCCTTCGATCACGGGAACATCTGACGGCAATCCGTCTGGCGCAGCAACGAGCTTCAACGGTTCATCCATTTTCAAAATCATCTCTCTCACCGGACAGGACTGGTCGATTTCTTCTACCGTATAAACGACCGGTCCCCGCATGATTGCGATCCGTCCGGTGTTCGTGGTGATCCGCGGATTGGCATAGTACCATTCCGGTTTCATCTCAAGATCAAGCTCCAGAATATCGTTGTTCCGGCAGCGGGTAATTGCTGTTTCGCTGATTTCAGCTCCGTTGAGTTTTGCATTCCACTTTCTGCACCAGCCGGGAATACGGAATTTTAACGTGAATTCCGCTTCTGATTTGATTTTGACAATGATCTTTCCATCGTAAGGATAGCCGCTTTCCACATCAAAAACAACTTTCTTGCCGTCCAAGTCGATTTCCGCATGGTTGGCAGCGGGAATGTTCAGCGAGATCTCATTTTCTTCCGCATTGACGGAGTAGAGGAATTTTCCGAGCTGTGGAAGGAATCGGGCAAAACTCGTCGGACAGCAGGCGCAGCCGAACCAGGGCTGTCGTTCTCTTGAATCAACTGCCGGTGGAAGATTCTCATCAACTTCAAGATAGTTCGTATAAAAGAATTGATTGCCGTCCAAGCTGATCCCGGAAAGAATACCGTTATAGATACAGCGTTCAACAGTATCAAGATATTTTGTGTTTCCGGTGATGTTGAACATCCGGATCGCGAAGAGAGCGAATCCCATGGCTGCACAGCTTTCTGCGTACATGAGACCTCCATTGGAGAGATCATAATCCACGGAGAATTTTTCTCCTGAAAAATTAGACCCTATCCCGCCGGTCAGATACATCTGCTTTGAAACGATATGATCATGAAGCCGTTCACAGGCTGCAAGAAGCGATTCATCCTGATCGATTTCCGCGAGATCTGCCATGCCGCAGCAAAGATAGATCTGTCTGACAGCATGCCCTGTCCCGGCTGTCTGTTCTCTGACGGGGACATCTGCCTGCGCATATTTCCGGGAGGCAGGATCTTTTTCCACTTCTTCGTAATAGTTCGGTTCCGTTCCCCGGTCATTGATAAAATATTGAAGGAGTTTCCGGTACTCTTCTTTTTTGGTCAGACGATGGAGTTTTGCCAGAGCAAGTTCGATCTCTTCGTGTCCGGGCCAGCCGCGGCGTTTTCCTTCTTCAAAACCGAAAACGGAGCAGAGATAATCCGCATAACGGCAGAGACAATCCAGCAGTTTTGTTTTTCCGAGAGACTGATATCCCGCAACGGCAGCTTCGATCAGGTGACCGGCACAATATAACTCATGGGCATAGGAAAGATGTTTAAACCGGTCTTCCGGCTTGACAACAGTGAAATAAACATTGAGATACCCATCCGGCTGCTGAGCAGAACAGATGAGATCAACCCATTCATCGTATATTTTTTCCAGTGCCGGATCCGGAGCGAGGGCGAGAGTATAAGCCATTCCTTCCAGAACTTTTGCCACATCAGAATCCCAGAAAACGTGCGGCTGATTGGGCATCCCTTCTTTCCAGTCAAGAGCAAACGCCTGGATCCGTCCGGTGTCGATGGTTTGTTTGATACACTGCGGGATGGTTGCGGCGTAACAATTTTTCTGGCGCGGTGCCATGACGGAGTCTTTCAGCAAGACTGATTTCAATTCCGGTGCAGTAAATTTTTTCATGGGATATTCCTCCTGTTTTATTCTTTTTTAATATATTTTGCAGGAAGCAGACTTGCAAATAATTTTACAGGGGACTATATTACAGAAAAAGGAGATAAAGTTGTATGTTATATGAAATTCATAACGGCGGAAGATTCATTTCCAGAGGGAAAGGGGAACACCCGACCCGGATCATTGATACGGATGAGCTGATTTATGTTCTTCATGGAACGCTTGACATGTTTGAGGGAGAGCAGCAGTTCAATGTGCGGAAAGGGGAATGGCTGATCCTTCACCGGGGAAAACGGCATGGGGGAAAAGCATTATATCCGAAAAATCTCTCCTTTTTCTGGCTTCATTTCCGGGATCTTGACGGCTGGCTTGACGGACTTCCGCAGCATGGAAAAATCGAAAATCCCTCTGCTGTTTCCGTTTATATCCAGAATTTTCTGAATGAGCAAGCCCGTGTCGAACCGGATAAAAAGATACAGGATCTTCTTTTTCAGCTGATCTTTGCTGAATTGCGGCGGAAAACTGTTCCGGAACCGGACCGGACACCTCTTGCATCTGCGGCAAAAAATTATATTGATCTTCATTTTATGGAACCGATCAATCTGAGCGCAGCGGCGGAAGAACTGAAGTGTAATACGGAATATCTCGGCAGATTGTTTCACCGGTGTTACGGAGAATCTTTCGTGGCTTATCTGAACCGGAAACGGATCGAACAGGCTGCAGTGCTTCTTGCTGACGGAGCATATTCTGTGAAAGAGATCATAGAGCTTTGCGGGTTCCGGGATCCAGCCTATTTCCGGCGGAAGTTCCGTTCCTGTTACAATCAATCTCCGGGGGAGTACAGAGATAACCACAGCGGCGGTCATCGTAATACTCTTTGAGATACAGGATAATAGAAAGTTTTATCATAAAACAGCATTTTATATCGGAAAAATAATAAAAAATGGCAGATAATTCTATTTTTCTGATAATTTGTACTAGAAAAAAAAGTGTTTATGTATTATAATACGGAAAAGATAGAAAATACAGAACAAGAAATGTGAAAGGAGAATATTTTATGATTCGCAAAACTTTGTCTGCCGTGGCTCTGGCTGCTGCGGTGAGTTCATTCGGTGATGCAATGTCCGATGCAACGATCCTGCGAATGCCGGCAATGCCGAAAGCTCCCGTGATCGACGGTAAGATCAGCACTGATGAATGGCGTTATGCCTCCACTACATTTGGCGGTATTTCCACAAAAACCGGACTCATGACCCGCCGTCAGAACGATTTCCGTTTTGGTTACGATGCAAAGAATCTTTACGTTTCCATCACAAGTGAAACTCCCCTCGCACCCCAGCCCATGACAAGCGATGACCGCGTGGAGTTCCGTTTCCTCCCTCCCGGAAAAACAACACCTGTCATTATTGAATTTGATTATACCGGAAAAGGAAAAATTCCTGCCGGTGTGATCGTGAAAAACTCCATCGGCGTTTCTGAAATGAACTCCGAACAGGGACAATGCTGGACAACAGAAGTTGCCATTCCTCTTTCTGTTCTCGGCGTGAAAACGATTGAAAACGGCAAGGAATGGAAATTCCAGATGATGCGCCATTGGTCAAACCAGAAAGAAACAGGCTACTTCCACCGTCCGAAAAATGAGAAAGACATGGCAACTTTCATTCCTGATAAGGATGCAATGGCTGTCAGCTTCGACGGTTTCGGTCATCACATGTATCCGGCAACTGGAAACTATACCTGGACTTACCGTGTTGAAAACCCGCATAACTATAAGGCTTATGTTCACTCCAACAGCTTCCGTTCCGGTTTGGATGGTGCGCCGACTCTCGACATCAACAATCCCGATCTTTTCGGAAAAGAAAAGAAGATCCGCATCGGTTACAGCGTATTGGCAAAACCCGGCATCTCCAGCTATTTCCAGCTTTACATGATGGCTCAGTTCCCCGGAAAGCCCCGCTGTCTTTATTCTCAGATCGTCTCTCACAACAGAAAAAAAGTATTTTATCAGCGTGTGATGTTCTGGGATACCTCTATTTCTCAGAGAGCTGCTGTTTATAAAGATTCTGTCGGCTATCCCTATTTGAGCTGCGGTTACTATCCCTCTTACGGTGAAAAACTCCGTGTTGCAGCTACGTTCAACAGAAAACTTCCCATCGGTTATGCAGAAATCAATGTGCGCGACTCCAAAGGAAAAGTCCTTCATACATTCAGAAAATCTGCATTCGGAAACCCTCTGCAGAGTTTTGAAGATCAGACTGTCCTGAAAAATCTTCCTCTCGGTGATTATACTGTCACGATGGATACCATTGCTCTTGACGGAAGAAAATTCTCTCACAAGAGAACCTTTTCCATCCGCAAATTTGAATGGCAGGGCTTGAATATCGGAAAGGAACGTGTGATCATTCCGCCGTTCAAACCGCTGAAACACAGCAGTTGGAAGAAAGAAGTCCATGCTCTCATGACCGGTTATAAAATCGGAGAAGGTATCTGGAGCAAAATTTATGCAGAAGGCGAAAATATTCTTGCCGCACCCATACAGCTTTTCCTTGATGGAAAACCTGTCGAAGCCGGAAAAATCAAGCTGATCTCTGCAGAAAAGGACCGTGTCGTTTATGAAACGACTTCTCAGGCAGGAAAAGTCAAGTTTGTTCTGAATCAGGATTATGATTATGACGGATTCTGCAAACTGACAGTGAAAGTCATTCCGCAGGGCACTGTGAAAGTCAAATCTTTTGATCTCCGTATCCCTGTCAAAAACAAATATGTCAAATATTATACTGCACTGCATTCCAACCGGAAACGCGCACTTGGAAAACCTGACTGGTCCATTCCGGCAGGGCAGGGCGAGCTGAACATGGATTCTGCTCTTCGGTACAAAGGAAGAATCCAGAATTATGTCTGGCTTGGTGAAGAATATAAAGGGATCAGCTGGATCATTGACTCCCAGAAAGGCTTCTCTCTTGATAAGAAGAGCTATCCTTACAAGTTGATCCGCAAGGGTGATACTGTCACATTCATTCAGCAGATGGTGAACGTTCCGACAGAATGGAACAAGCCCTGGGAATTTGTCATGGGCTTCTCTCCCACACCTGTCAAACCCCAGGCAAAACAGTTCCGCAGCATCTCCCAGCCGATGTATGACTATCCCACCGCAAAGGGTGCTGTCGCTGCCGGTATCATGAATGTGACCCAGTGGCCCCTCGGCTATTACTATCCCATCAACGCGTTCCCCAACGGCGATGATTCCTACTTCCGCATTATGCTCGACAGCCGCGGAAACAAGGGCGTGACCGAAGCCCAGCGGAAAAAGAATGCTGATGAGTATATTGCTCGCCACAAGGACTGGATCCTGAAGAATGCTCCTCTTGCAAGTATCAACAATATGAGACGCCAGATGATGGACCGCCGTTCTTATGGAGAAGATTACATCCTGATGTATCACAATCCGGCGTTTTATTCCTGTCGCTGGGCAGAAGCTGAAATGTACAAGGCGGAATGGCTCCCCTGGGATTATCCTGTTGACGATGCTCATAACGAATATATTGCCTGTCAGACGCCCCAGTACATTGACAAGATGCTGTGGGAAATGCGTACGCAGGCCCGATATGGTTTCAGCGGTATGAACTTCGACTGCTTCCCGCTCGGCGGCGGTTTCAACACTGTCTCCATGAACGCATTCCGTGAACGCCCCGGAGCTGCTCCGATCATCAGCAATGTGAATATGCTCCAGATCGCTTCTCCCGGGATCCAAAGCGGAACCAACCTGTTTGGCTGGCGTGAACTCATGAAGCGGACCGCCCACATGCTTTATACCGAAAAACGGCTTACCTTCGGTGTGCCCTGGGTGGAAGTCCACTCAACCAATGCGATCGTTCCGTCTGTCGCAGCATTCTGCTCCACTGTCATTACAACAGAGTGTGCCTCCAAGGGAAAAGATTACTATGACCGTTTTCCCAACAGCTATACTCTCTGTGATCTTGTCGGTACCCAGTCCGGTGTGGTTCCCCGTCCGATCTTCTCCACCCATTCCACACTGGTTCCCTTAAAAGATCAGATCAAAACACTGATTGCGTTCTCCTTTGCTTATGGTCTGATGAACCATTGCGATCAGGGAATCGCCCGGAATTACAATGAGTACCGGATTGCCCGTGATGAAGTATTTTCTTTCGGCTATGGCAGACCGGAAAACAAGACCATTGCGTTCTATGACAAGGAAAAACAGCCTATTACCTGTAATGCGAAAGACGTCCGTACAACGCAGGTGATCCGTCCTGATGGAAAAGCTCTTCTCATGATCGGTAACCTCGGTAACAAAGTCAAAGTGAAGTTTGATCTGTCCGGATTGAAGTATAAGAAATACAAGATCACAGATGTGTTTACTGGAAAGGAACTCAAGAGTGCGGAGATCGATGTCGATAACCACGGCTATGCTCTGCTCAAAATCGAGAAACTTTGATTAAGATAAAAACTGAATAAAGGAAAAGGCTTATGCGACGATATTTTTTCACTGCAGCTGCAAGTTTGTTTATTGCAGCTTCTGCAATGGGTGAAACGCTCTCTGACGAAACGATTCTGCGTTTTGCTCCCATGCCGAAAGCTCCGGTGATCGATGGAAAAATCACTCCGGAAGAGTGGAAATTTGCCTCCACAACTTTTGGAGGGATCTCTCCGAAGACCCGTTTGATGACGTTCCGTCAGAACGATTTCCGGATCGGTTACGATGCAAAAAATATTTATGTGGCGATCACCAGTGAAACACCGCCGCCGCCCCAGCCGATGAACAGCGGAGATCAGGTGGAATTTCAGTTCATTCCTCCCGGAAAAACAACTCCGCTGATCGTAAGATTCGACAGCACCGGTAAAGGGAAGATCCCCGCCGGAGTTAAAATCGCAAACGGATTCAGTTTTTCTCTGATGAACTCTGAAAAGACCATTTGCTGGAATGCAGAAGCCGTAATTCCTCTTTCTGTACTTGGCGTAAAATCAATCGAGGACGGAAAAAAATGGAAATTCCAGATGATCCGTCACTGGGCAAGTCAGAGTGAAACCGGATATTTTCATCTCCCTGCAAAAGAGGGGGATATGGCGACCTTTATTCCTGATAAAAAAGCCCTGACAGTCAGCTTTGACGGATTCGGTCACAATTTGTATGTCGCAACCGGAAACTATACCTGGACCTACCGTATAGAGACAACTTTGAAGCATCGGGTCTATGTACACTCCAGGAGTTTCCGTGCCGGTTTGGATGGTGCCGCAACACTGGATATCAACAATCCTGATCTGATCGGAAAAAGCCGAAAGGTCCGCATCGGTTCCAGTACCAGAACCGTTCCCGGAAAAACCAGTTATTTTCAGCTTTACATGATGGCGCAGTTCCCCGGGAAACCCCGCTGTCTTTACTCTCAGATTTTCGATGATGCCAAACCGAGACGGGTTTTATATCAGCGCGTGATGTTCTGGGATACCAACATCTCCCGCAAGGCTGCCTCTTTCAAGGATGATTCCGGCTATCCGTTCCTGAACGCTGCATTCTATCCCTCTTATGGAAATAAGTTCCGTTTTGCGGCAACTTTCAATAAAAAATTGCCCATCGGTTATGCAGAAGTCAAGGTGAAAGATAGTAAAGGAAAAGTTCATTATACCTTTAAAAAATCAAATTTCGGAAAAGCTCTGAAAGATTTTGAAGAACAGACAGTTCTCCCGAATCTGCCTCTTGGCGATTATGTTGTCACCTTGGATACCACCGCACTTGACGGAAGAAAATTCTTCCACAAGAGAACTTTTTCCATCCGCAAATTTGAATGGCAGGGCTTGAATCTCGGAAAAGAACGGGTCATTATTCCGCCGTTCAAACCTCTGAAACACAATGCAGCTGCAAAAGAAGTCCACGCTCTTCTGACCGGTTACAAAATCGGCGATGGTATCTGGAGCAAAATTTATGCGGAAGGTGAAAATATCCTTGCGGCTCCCATCCAGCTGTTCCTTGACGGAAAAGCGGTGAAAACAGGAAATATCAAACTTGTTTCTGCAGAAAAGGACCGCATCGTCTACGAACTGACTTCTCAGGTCGGAAAAGTCAAGTTCCGGATCAATCAGGATTATGATTACGATGGATTCTGCAAACTGACCGTAAAAGTCATTCCTCAGGGAAAAGTGAAAGTCAAATCTTTTGAACTCCGGATCCCCTTGAAAAATGATCTTGTGAAATATTACACCTCCCTGCGCAGCAGCCGGAAACGTTCTCTCGGAAGACCTGACTGGACCATTCCGGCAGGGCAGGGGGATTTGAAACTGGATGCTATTCTCAGACAGAAAGGCAGAATTGAACACTACTTCTGGCTCGGAGAGGAGTATAAAGGGCTCAGTTGGATCATTGATACCCAGCGTGGTTTCACTGTCAACAAGAAAACCTATCCCTGTAAACTCATCCGGAACGGAAATACGATCACCTATGTTCAGCAGATGGTGAATATCCCGACCGAATGGAGCAAGCCGTGGGAATTTGAAATGGGCTTCTCTCCCACACCTGTGAAACGTCAGAACAAACAGTTCCGCACATTGAGCCAGTGGATGTATCACTATCCGGTGGCAAAAGGTTCCAACAACGGCGGAAGTATGCTTGTTTCACAATGGCCGCTGCTCTATTTCTATAATATCAATGAATTGCCGCAGGGTGATGATTCCTACTACCGCAAGCTCATGGAAACTCGCGGCAAAACTGTCAGCAATGAAGAACGGATCAAATTCGGCGAAGCATATATTGCCCGCCACAGTGACTGGATCCGGAAAAACAGACCGCTCGTTGAGATGTCTGTTTTCAGACGGCAGGTGCTTGACCGTCGCAGTTATGGTCTCGACTATTATCTGCAGTATCACAACCCTGCGTTTTACTCCTATCGCTGGCCCGAAGCTGAAATGTATAAAGCCGAATGGCTCCCCTGGGATTATCCTGTCGATGATGCTCATAACGAATATATCGCAGCTCAGTCCTCCACCTATATTGACAAGTTGCTCTGGGAAGTCCTGACTCATATCCGTTGGGGAATGGACGGTATGAATTTTGACTGCTTCGCTCTTGGCGGCGGTCATAACTCTGTCTCCATGAAAGGGTTCCGTGATGCTCCGGGACGTGTCCCGATGGTCACAAATGCCAATATGCTTCAGATCGCATCTCCCGGATATATCCCGGCAACCAATCTGTTCGGCTGGCGTGAAATCATGAAACGGACTGCTCATTTGCTCTATACCGAAAAACGGCTTGTCTTCGGTGTCCCCTGGGTGGAGCTTCATACAACCAATATTCAGGCCGTTCCCGTTGCCGCATTCTGCTCCACAGTGATTACAACAGAATGTGCCAGCGGCGGAAATGATTACTTCGACCGTTTCCCCCGTGCTGCTGTTTTGGCTGATATCGCAGGACTTCAGTCCGGTGTGGTTCCCAGAAATATTATTTCAACCAAGTCCACAAAACTCTCACCGGAAGAACAGATGCGAACGATGATGGGGCTCTGTTTCGCCTATGGTTTGATGAACCATTTCGATCAGGGGATCATGAAGGGATATACCGATTACGGTACAGCCCGTGATGCCATCTTCTCTTTCGGATATGGAAGACCGCAGAACCAGACCATTGCGTTCTACGATAAAGAAAAACAGCCTGTCACCTGCGATGCAAAAGACATCCGTACAACACAGGTGATCCGGCCTGACGGAAAAGCTCTTATTCTGGTCGGAAACATTGGTGAGAAAGTCAAGGCAAAGTTTGATCTTTCCGGCTTGAAGTACGGAAAATATAAAATCACAGATGTATTTACCGGAAAAGTTCTGCCGACTGCTGAAATTGAAGTTCAGCGGCACGGTTACGCTCTGTTGAAGATTGAAAAACTTTGATCTAATTGAAACAAAAACAACATACAAACTTAACAGGAGAAAAACATGAGAACTTCGTTGTTAACAGCTGCTTTTGCTGTTACCGCAGCTGCTTCATCGTTTGGAAATACGATTTCCGACGAGACATTGCTGCGTTTTGCACCAATGCCGAAAGCCCCCGTGATCGATGGGCGGATCGACTACAATGAATGGAAGTATGCTTCCACCACTTTCGGAGGCATCTCTCCGAAAACAAAGTTGATGACCCGCCGTCAAAATGATTTCCGGATCGGTTACGATGCAAAATACATTTATTTTGCAATTTCCAGCGAAATCCCTCTTCCGCCCCAGTCTTTAAGCCCGGAAGATCAAGTCGAGTTCCAACTGCTCCCGCCGGGAAAAAAGGAACCTGTCGTAATCAAATTTGATGTCACCGGAAAAGGAAAAATCCCTGCCGGAGTCAAAGTCCGCAACACGATCGGATATGTTATTATGAACGCTGAGCAGGGGAAATGCTGGACAACAGAAATTGCAGTTCCTTATTCCGCTTTGGGCGTTTCAGGAATCAAGTCCGGCGAAAAATGGGGACTTCAGATGATCCGTCACTGGTCCAGTCAGAAAGAAACCGGATTCTTCCATCTGCCAAAAAAAGCAGGAGAAATGGCAACCTTTATTCCTGATTTCAATGCGCCGACCATCAGTTTCGACGGTTTTGGTCTGCTGATGTACCCCGCAACCGGAAACTACAACTGGACCTATCGTATTGAGAATACCCTGAAACAAGAATTCGGTGTCCATTCTGAAAGTTACCGCTCCGGTGTCAATGCAGCTGCAACTCTTGACATCAACAATCCCGACCTCTTCGGCAAAGAAGAGAAAGTCCGGATCGGTTACAGTCAGGTGGTCAAACCCGGAAAAACCGGTTTGTTCCAGTTGCACATGATGGCTCAGTTCCCCGGTAAACCCCGTCTGCTTTACTCCTTCCTGAAAGGATATAACAATGTTGTTTACTACAAACGCACCATGTTCTGGGATGTGATCCTTTCCCAGAGAGCTGCTGTTTACAAAGATGAACGCGGGCTGCCCTATCTCAATGCCGGTTACTATCCCTCTTTCGGCGAAAAACTCCGTGTCGCTGCCAGTTTCAACAAGAAACTTCCCATTGCAAATGTAACGATCACTGTAAGAAACTCCAAAGGCAAAGTCCTTCACACCTTTGCCAGAGCAGGTTTCGGACGTCCTCTGGAAGATTTTGAAGATCAGACGATCCTGAAGAATCTCCCCGTTGATGATTATACCGTGACCATGGAATCCATGGACATGAACGGAAAAACTTATACTCATGTGAGAACCTTCTCCATCGCCAAGTTCCCGTGGCAGGGCTTGAATCTGGGAAAAGAACGGATCATCATTCCGCCCTTCAAACCGTTGAAAGTCGATAAAAAGAAAAAAGAAATCCATGCTTTGCTGACCGGTTATCAGATCGGCGGCGGGATCTGGAACGCCATTTATGCTGAAAATGAAAATATTCTTGCGGCACCCATCCAGTTTGTCCTGAATGGAAAACCGGTTCCTGCAGGAAAGATCAAATTGATCTCAGCTGAAAAAGATCGTGTTGTTTATGAAACGACCACAACCGGTGGAAAAGTCAAGTTCGTTCTCAATCAGGAATATGATTATGATGGATTCTGCAAACTGACGACCAAAGTCATTCCTCAGGGGATGGTCAAAGTTTCTTCATTCCAGTTGCAGATCCCCATGAAAGCGGAATATGCAAAGTATTATTCTGCTCTGGGCTTCGGAAACAGAACCCGCGGGCAGGGGAAACCTGATACGACCATTCCTGCCGGGCAGGGGGAACTCAAGCTGAATGTCAATCAGCGGAACGGTTTCATCCTGAATTATTTCTGGTTCGGAACCGCATATAAAGGGATCAGCTGGATCATTGACACTCAGAAAGGTTTTGCGCTCGACAAGAAAAAATACCCGCACCGTATGGAACGGAAAGGCAATACAGTTGTCTTTACTCAGGACATCGTGAATATGCCGACCGTCTGGGATAAGCCGTGGGAATTTACTTTTGGTTTCTCTCCCACACCGGTGAAGCCCATCAACAAAAATTATCGCAGTCTTTCAACCTGGATGTATGACTATAAGCCTGCCAAAGGCTCCGATAAAGCCAATATGTCGATCCAGCAGCTTCCTCTTGGCGAATATTATGATATTCAGGCAACACCTCCGGGCGGAGAAAGCTACTATCTGGATATTGTGAAGAACCGCGGCAGATTTATTCCCCCCGCAGAACGCAAGAAAATGGCAGATGAATATATTGCCAAACACAAAGATTGGATCCTGAAAAATGCTCCGATGGCAGATTTCAGCCTCATCCGCAAAATGTTTGAAGATCAGCGTGTCTGGGGCGACCATTACTTCCTCGTTTACAATGACCCCGCTCATTACTCCTACCGCTGGAAAGAAGCGGAAATGTACAAGGCAGAATGGCTCCCGTGGGATTACCCCGTGGATGATGCTCTGAACGAATATGTTGCATGCAAAACACCGCAGTATATCGATAAAATGCTTTATGATATGCGCAGATATGCCCGCTGGGGAATCGAAGGCATGAACTTCGACTGCTTCCCGCTTGGCGGCGGACGGAACACTGTCTCCTGCGGCGCATTCCGCGAAAAGCCCGGTCCGGTGCCGCTGATCTATAACCATAACATGCTTCAGATCGCTCCCTATGGAATCGTTCCCTGCCGCAATCTTTTCGGCTGGCGCGAACTTACCAAGAGAACGGCTCATATGCTTTACACAGAAGGAAAACTGGTTCATGGTGTGCCCTGGGTGGAACTCCACTCCACAGATTCCGCAGTGCCGGCAGTGACAGCTTTCTGTTCCACTGTGATCACAACCGAATGTGCTTCTCTCGGAAGTGATTTCTTTGACCGGTTCCCGGAAAGCTATCTGCTGGCTGACCTTGCCGGACTTCAGGCTGGTGTCATGCCCCGTCCCATCGTTTCCACCCGTTCATCCAAACTGTCCCGTCAGGAACAGGTGAAATCTCTGATTTCATGGAGTTTCGCCAGCGGATTGATGACTCATTGCGACCAGGGAGTTCTGAGAGGTCAGAAAGATTTCCAGGTCATGCGTGACGAAATCTTCAGTTTCGGTTTCGGAAGACCTCAGAACAAGACCATTGCGTACTATGACAAGGAAAAGCAGCCCATCACCTGCAATGCGGCAAATGTCCGCACCACTCAGGTGATCCGTCCTGACGGAAAAGCTCTGCTTATGGTCGGTAACATGGGCGACAAAGTGACCGCAAAGTTTGATCTTTCCGGCTTGAAGTACGGAAAATATAAAATCACAGATGTCTTCACCGGAAAGGTTCTGCAGAAAGCAGAAGTCGAGTTATCCCGTCATGGATATGCTCTGCTGAAGATCGAAAAACTCTGATTTTTTTTGATTCTATCCTTGAAACCGGAGAGCTTTTTCAGGCTCTCCGGTTTTTTATTTGAACGTCTTGATACCGGAATATTTGGGATTTTTTTTGCCGAACTTTTTTCTGCATATTTTGTCAGAAAACACCGATGTTTTTTTTATTCCATTAAAATTGTCGTTTTTTTTTAGATTTTTGGCAGATAATTCTATTTTTTTTACAAAACGGGTCTTGTTTTTTTCGTGATTATGGAGTATAATTCAGTGAATGAAAGATCAGACTCTGTTCTTGATGTTTCCGGATCTCAAAATTAAAAAACCTTTGATCATAATAAGAAAGGAAAAACATTATGAAAAAAAGTATTGTTCTCTCAGCGGTGTTAGTTGCCGCGAGCTTTGCAAGTGCAGCGGAATATGCCTTTAACACTCAGGCAGATTGCAAATTGGAAGGCGGAAAAAGACTTGAATTCAAGGATGGCTGCCATGTCCTGAAAGGTGCCTGCCATTTCATGACAGATAAAGCCTTTACCAATAATCCTGCTAAGAAGTATAAACTTTTTGCAGATATCAAGCGCGGAACCGACCAGAAGACCAACGGCTTGACTTTCGCGGTCATGTATCTTGATGAAAAAGGAAGAACGATCCAGACCCGTGAGTATCTGACCGTTCCCAATTCCTTTACCGAACTTGCAAAGCCGATGAAGCCCACTGATAAGGTTATCACACTCAAGAAACCTGCTAATTTCAAAAAAGGTTACAACTGGCCCGTCGTTGTTGCTTTTGAAGCAAAAGCTGATGAATCTGATATTCCCAATCCCAAAGTTACCACAAAAACCAGCAAGGTGGTGATCGGTGCAGATACCATTACAGTGACTCTTGATAAGCCCACATTCGCAGCTTATCCTGCCGGAACAAAAGTCAGACTCCACTATGCTCTGGCTTTCTACCGTCCGCTGAATATCGACAAGTTCTACAACCATGCTACAGACAAATGGGTTACTATCGGCGGCGATGTCCCCATGCCCAAAGGCGTGAAAAAATTCAAACCCGTTATCGTCTACTATGACTGGGTTAAAGGTACCACAAAAACTGTTCTGGTTCGCAACTTCAAGCTCATTGAGGAATAAGAAATGAAAAAGATTCAGACAGCCGTTTATTATTTCCCCAACTACCATGTGGATCCCCGGAACGAAGCCGTTCATTCCATGAACGGCTTCGTTCCGG
>SUVT01000086.1 GCA_015061845.1 Lentisphaerota bacterium | reverse complement strand
GACGAGTCCTGATCCATCCAGTCTCCCTGAAAGGTCTGATAACCATCATCGATTTGAATCACAGCCGGAGAATAACCGCTTCCGACTTTTGTTTTCAAGACTTCCACATTTTCCAGAAAATCAGCTTCTGTCACATCTGCATAATAATAGTACCAGGTACAGTAGCCGGTCAGATTTTTTGAAGGATCAATGGGCTTTACCCCCATCTCTTTTGCAGTGATCTTTGCATATTCCAACAGAAGTTTCCGCCAGTCATCACCTTGAAGAATAATCACTTTTTCTGGAGTTTCTCCGGGTTTGATATGAGGCTGCCGGACATGGATTCCAGTCAAACGGACATCTTTATGGACTTGAAAGAACGTAAAACTGCGGTAAGCTGTAACAGCTCCGGCAAGGACATATTGCTTTGTGATGTCATTTCCGACGACAACGACATCCTGACTCTGACACTCAGCATGGCTTGAGCTTGGGGTGATAACAGACGGCAGGGGATCCAGCGGAGACATATTGCCGCTGTTTCTGTATACGAATCCCGAACCGGGAGGAAGGAAGTCAAGAGGAAGCCATGCTTCATAACAATCTTTGACTTTTTGCCACTGTAAGTCCATATAAAAACTCCTTTTGTATATATGTCAGTTCAATATACATGTTCTTTTTTGAATTTCAAATAAAAAATCACCTTCTGCCATAATGCAAAAGGTGATTTCCTGGATATTTTTATTTTCTACGCTCCGGGAACGTCTGGAAAAGCTGTCAGACCTCCCGGAAGGATCTCAGATAATTACTTTGAAATTGTCAAAGTAACATCCTTGATCTGAGTGGAACCGTTTCTGTCGCCCCAGTTCCAGTTCAACAGGATCATGGGTCTGATTGTAACGGTTGCGGTCCAGAATTTCTTGTAATAGCCGCCAGTTTCCGGCGGATTGACACCAGAGATTGTTCCGGAAACGGTTTTCCAATCATCGGTCAGTTTTCCGCCTGCGGTGGAATAAACATATCCGCCGTAGAAGTGATTACGGACATTTGTACCTGCTGCATAGGCTTTTCTCACGGGCTTGTCAAGAGTGATAACCCAGACATCTCCCTGTTTTTCGATTTTTGTAATAGAACCGGCAGTTTCTCTGTTAGGCAGGTCAGAATAGTCCTGTTTTGCATTGAAAGCAACGAGACCGCCTTTTCTCCATTTGGAGCCGTCTTTCACGGTTACAGTTTTATCTCCGGCTTTCACATCCTTTGCCAGAGAGGTGAAAGATTGTTTGGAAGAGGAGATATTATCGCATGTGATCATACGTCCGGTCTTGTCATAGCAGTAGAACCCGCAGTGGTATGCAAATGCTTTTTCTGTTCCGTTCTTTTTCAGGGTCACTGTCAAGGTATACTTTGCAGCAGGATCAAGTTTGATCGGTTTGAAGACAAGAGCTCCGGGGCCCTTGAATGTCATGATATCGCCATTGAATGCGACTTGAGAATTTTTTGCGAACTCCTGTTTCAGGTCATACTTGATGGTTTCTGCGCTGAGAGAAACAGCCAGAACAGACATTGCCATAACTGACAAAAATTTCATTTTGCATTTTCCTTTCTGAATTAATCCACTCTTTTTCAAGAATATTTTATATTCCTGTACTTTTAATATTGCATAACAAGAACACTTTGTCAAGAGAAACTACAATAAAAAATAAAAAAAAGTGAATGATTCTCTTGACTTTGAAAACGGGAGAGTTTATAGTAATGCCATACTCAAAAAAAGAAAGGAGTTCTTATGCAAAAAATCAGAGTTACGATCTGGAACGAGTTCCGTCACGAAAAGAAAGTCCCTGCTGTTGCAGAAATTTACCCGGAAGGCTTGCATGTCGCACTGGGAAATGGATTGGCAGCTGAAGATCTTGAGATCAAATACGCAGCACTTGATGATCCTGAACAGGGACTGCCGGACGATGTTCTTGCAAGTACAGATGTTCTGCTCTGGTGGGGACATTGCGCCCACGGAGAAGTCCGTGATGATATTGTGGCAAAGGTTCACAAACGTGTACTGGAAGGAATGGGTTTGATCGTACTTCACTCCGGCCATATGTCTAAAATCTTCCAGAAAGTTACCGGTTGTTCCGGTACTTTGAAGTGGCGTGAAATCGGAGAACGGGCCCGTCTCTGGAACATTGCGCCCACTCACCCGATCACTCAGGGCATCGGCGAATACTTTGAAATTCCCCACGAAGAAATGTATGGCGAATATTTTGACATTCCGAAAGATGGCAATATCATTTTCATTGCCCACTTTGCAGGCGGTAACGTCTTCCGTTCCGGTGTCACATTTGAACGCGGATTCGGAAAGATCTTCTACTTCCAGCCCGGACATGAAACCTATCCGGTTTATTACCAGGAAGAAGTTCTGAAAGTGATCGGAAACGCCATCCGCTGGGCAAAACCGGTCTTCTTCCGGGAACTGAGCTGTCCCAACTATCCGGCAATTGATAAAGTTGGCGAATAATAAATTGCCTCTGAAATAAAAAAAGAGATACCTGATTGCATTTTCAGGTATCTCTTTTTGATTTTACAGATTTCTGTTACTTGATAACGATCTTGCTGTTAGGCGGAAGTTCTTTGGCTACGACAGAAACATTTTTGTGAAGGACGATCGTTGTAATAAGATTACAATCACGGAAGACAGACGGGGCAACAGATGTGACTTCCTGCGAAACCGTAAATTCTCCGCTGACATTTTTAGGAACAAAGACCAATCTTTTTGCGGGAATATGAATGACCTCGCCATATTTTCCATTTTTATACAACTTATTCCCCGGATGGAACTTGATCGCTTTTGCTTTGCAGGTTGTCACGTCAAAAACACTAACGCTTGCCGGAATTTCAAGTGTAAGCTCATTGGAATAAAAAGCTGCGTTTTCAATGACTTTCACTCCTTCCGGAACACTTATTTTCTTCAGGTTATGACAATCCATAAACGCTTTTTCCCCAATTCTCTGAACAGATGCAGGAATTTTGATTTCTTTTAAATCATCGCAGTTGTAGAATGCCTTTTCATTGATATACAGCAAAGATGAGGGGAGTGTTACTTTTTTAACATGAGAGTTGGCAAACAGGGAGTTAAAAAGTTTTTTTCTGCCATTGGAAAAAGAAACAGATCCAATTTCGCACTTTTCAAAAATATTTTTTCCAACTTCTTCCACGGAATCTCCAATATAAACTTCGTTCAGAGAATGGTTCGCAAACGTAAAATCACCAATTCTCCTTACTCCTTCAATACGAATGTTTGAAGTATTTGGCTTAACATAAACCAAAGCATCCGTTTTTGTATTCACAACAGAACCGTCCTTGAGACATTTCAATGTGTTATTACCGGAAGCGATTTGAAGGTCTTTCAACTTTACAAAAGCACCTTCTCCAACATCACTCACATTTGCCGGAACATTCAATGCAAGAGATTCACACATAAAAAAGGCTTTTGGACCGATCGTGGTAACAGAATCAGGAATCTTCAAATCAGACAATTTTTCGCAATGATGGAAAGAACCTTCCCCGATCTCGTTCACTGAAGAAGGAATCGTAACAGATTTCAAATTATGACAGCTTCCGAACGCCCCGGAATCTCCATAAAGATAGATTTTATTATCCTTGATTTTTTCCACGCCATCGGGAATAACTACTTTGACCAAAGCATCCTTACTTTTCTGCATTTCAGAAACTACAGAACTCTGCACGATCCCTGTGACATTCTTACCATCCATCGTTAAAGCAACCGGCTTTCCATTAACATCGGTTCCTGCAGTTTTAGCCTTTTCTGCAAGAGCCGGAGGTGTTTTTTCTCCGGATTTTTTTTCACCGATCGCCAATTCATCCGGACAACCGGCAGTAAAAATGGCAATAGAAACAGCGGTTGCGGTTGTCGATAAAAACGTTTTACTGAAAATCTTTTTTACATTCATAGCACTATCCTTTCTGGTTATTGATCGTAATATATAACATTGTTGGTTGAAAATCAAGTTTTTCCAGATATTTAGAATCTGATTTTCAAGTAGTTATACGAAAAAAAAGTTCAAAAATATCAGAAAAAAGCAAAATTTCTTTTTCGGTACATGTTTGAAGTTATAGTGCAGTGTAAAACTTGATTTTCTTTCATTGAGGTGTTATATTCCCATGAAAAATTATCTTATAGAAAATGGAGAATTGTATCGTGAATAAACCTGAACTGTTGGCACCGGCAGGAACACCGGCTGCAGCACTCGCCGCATTGGATGCCGGAGCCGATGCGATCTATGCCGGACTTTCCCGGTTCAATGCCCGTGAACGCGGCGAAAATTTCACTCCGGAAGCAATGGCGAAAGTCATAGAACATTTTCACCGTCACGGGAAAAAAGTCTATGTTACATTCAATACTCTGCTGAAAGAACAGGAATTGCCGGATGCGTTTGAACAGCTTGCTCTGCTGAACTCTCTCCGTCCGGATGCGCTTCTTGTTCAGGATCTCGGCGTAATCCGCATGGCAAGAGAATATTTCCCGGATTTGAACCTGCACAGCTCCACTCAGATGGAATTTCATAACTCTGCCGGGCTGGCAGTTGCAGAAAAACTGGGCGTCAGCCGGGTCGTTCTGGAACGACAGGTCACGCTGGATGAATTGAAGTTGATCAAGAGTAAAACCAATCTGGAAATAGAGCTTTTTATCCATGGGGCTCTCTGCTGTTCTCTCTCCGGAATCTGCTTTTTTTCATCCTATCTGGGCGGCTACAGCGGAAACCGCGGAAAGTGCAAACAGCCCTGCCGCCGTCGGTATTTTTCACAGAATGGAAACGGTTTTTTCTTTTCAACACAGGATCTTTGCGCCATTGAACTGATTCCGGAGTTCCGGAGATTGGGAATCGCATCCTTGAAAATCGAAGGCAGATTACGGCAGACAGATTATGTCACTGCAGCAGTCAGTGCCTATCGTATGCTGATCGACACTCCCGACGAAGAATTTTCTGCTGCGATCCCGAAAGCAAGAAAGATTCTCTCCGAAGTCGGCGGACGCCGCTGGTCCCATGGTTTTTATACTCCGGATGCCGCAAAAACGATTATCCGTGCCGATGCCATGGGGAGTACCGGAAAACTTTGCGGAAGCGTTCAGTCTGTCTCCAAAAACGGATTTGAATTTACGACCTCCACCCGCTTATTTATCGGGGATCGTATCAGAATTCAACCCGCAAATGGTGAAGAGGGACCTGCTCTGGTGGCAACGAAATTCTTTGTGGACAATAAATCTGTGACAAGAGTTACCCCCGGACAAAAGGTTTTTGTCTGCTGCGATAAGACGATTCCCCAGCGTGGACAGGTCTTCCGTCTGGGTGGAAGTTTGACGGATTACTCAAAAATGCTTGCTGCGCTGCCCGAACCGAGAACGGCACTGGATCTTGATATCAACCTTTCAGCCAATGAAATAAACGTGGTCTCTCCTGCAAAGCCTGATCTAGTCTGGAAAAAAACGCTTTCCCTGTCTCCGGCGAAGAGCCGTTCCGCCAGTGCGGAACAGGTGGCAGATGAGTTCAAAGCATCTGATTCGCCTCTCTGGAGTTCCGGCACGATCCGGGCAAACGTCGAACCCGGACTGTTTCTTCCGGCATCGGAATTGAAGCAGATGCGCCGGGAGGCATGGGAGTTTTTCAAGGAAAATCTAACGCCGGATATGGTGGTGTTCGATCCGCAAGCAAAGCTGGAACAGTTCCGGAAAGATTATCAGGCGTTGAAAGGCTTGCCTGTTACGGAGGAACGGATCGAAACAGCAGCATTGCGTTCCAAAGGAGAAGAACCAGCCAGCCGGAAATGTTATCGGGCAGCCAGTGTGTTTGAACTTGCTTCCGCAACAAAGGAAGCTATTTTACCGGAATTCATGCCGGAAACAAAACTGCCCATGCTGGAAAAAGCGATCCGGAAGGCTTACGATGCCGGAATCCGCAGGTTCCGTGTACCATCTCTTTACGGTGCAGAACTGCTGAAAGATTATTCCGATATTGAAATCACATTTTCAGCCCCATTGCCTATGGCGAACTCTCAAGCCGCTCTTATGGCAAAAGAACTCGGTGCAACCAGATCCCTGGCTCATATTGAACTTGATAAAGAATCTCTGTCGGCTATGCGGAAAAAATCTGTTCTGGAGCTGGAACTCTACCGCTTGGGCCGTCCGGTTCTTCTTGTAACGCGCGGAACGATTCCTGCAGAGGGCGAGATCCGGGATGCAAGAAATATCGGTTTCCTTGTCCGTTATGATTCGAAAAGCGGGCTGACACGGCTTTATCCGAAAAAGATCCATTCGATCCCCCGTTTGCCGGGATTCCATGATTTCTTTGATCTGACCATGGCAAACTGGAACGCAGAGGATACCGACAGTTTTAACTTTGAACGGGAACTCTCTTGATTCTGATAATAAAAAATCCGCTGCGACATTTTGAAATTGCAGCGGATTTTTTGATTTTTTACTGGAACCTTATTTGTTCGGTTGTGGATTCAAATACCATTTTTTCATTTTGAAAGACATCTGGGAACTCAACGGTTTAACCAACTGGTTAATGATCATGGCTTTCATCTGAGGATCATTCAGCAAAGGAATAACAAGAGAGATTTCTTTCGGAATTTGCTGTTTGATGCTGTTCCATAAATTCTCTTTTGCTTTTGTTTCATTGCCAATTGCAACAATTAATTGAGCCCGCAGAGAGGGGTCTAAAATTTCCCACATTCCATCTTTATCGCTGTTGGCGATCACAAGGAGATAGGTTTCAGCCAGTTGCTCTTTGGTTGCCTGCTTCAATTTTACTTTGGGAGCAGCCATAACGGAGGCAGCGACTAACACGCATGCAAGCGCCAAGATTACTTTTTTAAACATTTTTTTCTTCCTTTCCTGTTTTTATTTTTTCTCAAAAAAAAGTATTTCACCCGGCTTGAGAGACTGAAGTTTTCCATTTTTTCCAATGTAAACGGTCATTGCAGTGGGATTGCGGACAATGGAACGATCTGCGCTCCATTCCAATGCATTGACCGCCTGCAGGTATTCGCAGATGGCAATATTGGATGCTTTCCAAACAGGTTTGTTCTGAAAATCAGCACAGAATTTTTCAACTGCCTGCCAGTCAGATTCCTTCCGTAATTCCCAGGAATGCCCCCAGAGTGTACAAACTTTCAATTCCCCGGAATCCGGTTCTGCAGCAAACTTTCTGCTCCAATCCGGCAGTTGTTCCGGAATACATTTTGCTGTGGGTTCCCAGCACATAAAGTTTGTCGGGAGAGCAAAATTTTCCTGTTTTTTCGTTCCTCTTGCATACGCGATCCCGGCATCTTTCAAAAGCTGCTGAGCATAAGATGGTGCCCCGAATGTAGAACCGTTGGGCCAGGCATGACCTCTGACGATCTCTCCGCTGATGCTTTCCAAACCTTTCCGGTCAAGAATGATATCATGAAGAACCTGCGCCCCTGTGGTCAGCGTTGCGGTTGCATGACGCAATCCATGGGTGGCGATTTCATGTCCGCGATACCATTCCAGCTGTTTCGGTTTTCTGATCAACGCATGGGCACTCATGTTGAATGTTGCGGAATATCCGTATTTCCGGAACAGGTCTGCCAATCTCTGATCGGTAGCCGCACCGTCATCAAAGCTGAAAGACAATGCTTTGCGGCTGCCGTCAGGAAAGAAGATCATTCTGTCTTCCGGCACAATTACCGGTTTCGGAACAGGCTTTTCTGCCGGACGGGGAACGATCCTGATTACTTCCCGCTTGTTTATGGAAAGTTTTTCTCCGGGCTGGAGTTTCACTTTTATTCCATTGACGATCAGATAAAGCGTAACGGCACTGTTATTTTCCAGCATGGAACAGTCGATAGACGTTTTGAGATTTTTATAAGCTGTCAGATACCGGTAAATCTCAATATTTGTCGCATACCAGATATCGGGATGGTTGCTGAGTTCTTTACAGAAGTTTTCGATCACATGCCAGTTTTTCTGATCATTGAACTCATAACTGTGTCCCCAGATATAACAAAGACTGATCACCCCGCCCCAGGGGTTATAGTTTTTATATTTTGCAGCGATTTCATGGATTTTGGAATTGTGGTGAGCTGTCGGATGCCATACCATAAAATCATCCGGCAGTCTGAAATCTCCGGTGGAATTTACAGTCCTTGCATAGACAAATCCCTGATTTTTGAGATTTTCAACAACGACCGGAGAGTATGCTCCATAGGGATAAGCAAAGCCGGTGACAGGATAACCGGCGATTTTTTCCAGCCCGATCCTGTCATTCTTTCCTTCACTGATCTGCTGTTCAACGGGGATTTTCGTCATACATTTGTGATTTTCCCCATGACTTGCGATTTCATGCCCGGCATAGAGTTTTGCCAACTCTTCTTTCTGCAGAAAACGTTTATATCCCAACCTCTTTGAGGAAACATTGAACGTTGCCTTCATTTTGTAGCGGTTGAAAATCTCCACCAGCTGCCGGTCGTGAAGAATCGCATCATCATAGCTGAATGTGAGAGCTTTATATTTCCAATCCGGATAAGTCAGTCTGACATCTGCATGAAAAGACGATGTCATAACGGTCAAAGCTGTTGTAATACTCAGAATGTCCATAGATATAAAAATCCTTTCTTCTGCTTAATATACATGCTAAAGATTTGATTTCAAGAGACTGGGAATAAAAAAAAGCGCACCTTGAAGATGCGCTTTTCTGTCAGCTCATGAAATCTTTATTTCGTCGCAGCCTTAACGGGATCGAAATACCATTTGTTATCGACCTTGACAAAAAAGGCGGCTTGGGTATTCAGTACATGAGTAAGAAACTTCTCTTTCTTCTCATTATCTGCAAAAATGACCTTGAGTATTGCATTATTATTTTTGTCATAACCGGAAAAAACTTTATTGCAGAAAATCTCTTTTGCCCTAGCTTCGTCCGCCTTCCACTCTTGCATCATAATTTTGCGGGCTCCGGGTGCAATAAGACGCCAAAAGGCATCTCTGTCATCTTCTACCAACGCAACATAAAAACACTCTACAGCTTCCTTCAGAGAGGTCTGTTTATACTCTACTTTCTTTTTGGATTTTTTTGTGTTTTCTTTCCGGACAACATTTTTATCCGAGGAAGGGTTCTGGTTGGAATCCGGTGCTGCAAAAACATTGGCGGCAATGAATGCACATGCAAAAAACATCATCTTTTTAAACATAAAATCTTTCCTTTCGATCATTTTTTATTTCTCGGAATATACATGCTCAAAAGTGAATTTTCAAGTGTTATTCCTGTTTTCTTTATGATTTATCGATCTTTCAGTAAAAAAAATCAAAAAAGAACTTGACAAATCGAAAAAGAGGTATATATTACTTGATATCCGAAAGAGATAATCTTTCAAACCCGTGCTCGGGTGGCGGAATGGCAGACGCGCTAGCTTGAGGTGCTAGTGGAGCGATCCGTGGGAGTTCGAGTCTCCCCTCGAGCACCATCTTTTGAACTCCGGTTCAAAACGGGAATGAATTTATCCTTTCAATGTTGTGCACCCGTAGCTCAATTGGATAGAGCGTCTGGCTACGGACCAGAAGGTTGCAGGTTCGAGTCCTACCGGGTGCACCATTTTTATTTTAAATTCTTCCGTTTCTCTATTCCAAAATCCGATATTGTTATAAGATTTTGAGAATGCTTTGTCAGCAAAGCCCTTTTTCTTCCAGATACTGCTTCATGGATATCACACGGTAGTCGTTTTCATACAGATATTTCATGCACTTTTCAAAAAATTCCGGAGCGGTGTCAACCCAGTCATGAACGATATCCGGCACACCGTGGAACAACAGCACCGGCACATTATTTTCATCCGCAGGTCCTAGCGCATAGTAAAAAGCGTGCATTGAATTTTTCTGCAGAGGATATGACGGTACCCGCATCAAGTCCTGTTTTTTCAGATTCCAGGGAACCTGTTCCGTTGTACGGGCTGCGATCAAACCATATTTTTTCAAAACCGGAACAGCATTTTCTGCAAAAGGACCGCAGGGATATGCAAAAGTTACCGGTTTCGGAATGCCGTTTTCAGCAAAAAAATCATTGAGTTTTCCGATCTCATCTGCAATTTCTGCCTCGGAAAGCGTCCTCAAATCCGGATGGTTCCATGTATGGTTTCCAATCTCAAAGCCCATATCAGAAAGAGCCTTGATCTCTTTTCCGGTCAACAGATATTTTTCATTTTTCTTCCGCCATCCATCATTGAAACGACAGATGAAAAACGTTGCATTGAACCCGTATTTTTTCAGGATCGGAGCCACATTTTCCAGATGGGATTTGCAGGCATCATCGAAAGTAAGAACGACTGTTCTCGGTTTTTCCGGACGGTCCGCACGGGTGAAACCCAGCGTTCCATAGAGAAATGCCGCTGCCTGTTCCGGCCACTGGGCAATATCAGCTCTGCCGTATCCCAACTGCATTCCGTGGGGACCGCAGGGGAAAACATGCAATTCGTGAACCACCCCGTTTTTCCGCATGGCTTCTGATAACAGATAACTGTTCTCTACAGGCACAGCCTGATCTTCGACCGTATGCCAGATAAACGCCGGAGCGCACTCTTTCGTAACACGTTTTTCAAGAGAAAATTCACGTTTCCGTTTGGCATAATCTTTCCCGAGCAGATTCATAAAAGAACCTTTATGAGCATATTTTCCGGATGTGATGACCGGATAAGCCAGCAGCATGGCATTGGGCCGCGCAGGCATTTTATCGATGGCATCATCGGAATAATTTTCCACATCATCAGGAATGATCCCGGAAGAGGCACAGAGATGTCCGCCGGCAGAGAAACCGCAAACTGCCACCTGATCGGGGAAAATCCGCCATGCTTCTGCATTGTAACGGATCATACGGATCGCCCGGAGAATATCCTGCTGCGGAATGGGAAAGCGGTTGGGAGCTACCCGGTAATGGAGAATGAATGTCCGGAACCCCAATCCGGCAAAACGTGCAGCAATGGGATCTCCCTCGGTTGAACGGCAAACGCCGCCGTAACCGCCGCCCGGAACAACAAGAATCGCAGGACGGAGAGAATCATTTTCAGAGAATTCACATACAGTCAGATTGGATTCAATATCAGAATCCTTCCAGAGAGGATAAATCGTTTCTTTCACGGCAAAATCTCCTTTTTTATATTAACGTTGCTGTAATATAACAGAGAGATTGTGATTTTGCAAGAGAAAATGATGACAGGAAAGAGAGATGTTCTGTTTTTTTTAAGTTTCTTTTTACTGCAAAGCCAGCCTTGCATTCATCAGGATCATGGCACAAAGCAGAAAACCGGAAGTGAAGAGAGTTGAAACAAAGGACCATTTCAGAACTTTATTCACCTGATGCCGTAATTTTCCAACCCAGACAAACTGGAAGCAAATACAAATCGTATAGAACAGAACCGTCGTCCAAGCCTCGGACCCGCTGCCGGAACCGCACAGGCTGAAGAATACCAGCATGAGAAGCAGCAGAACCAGATAGATCGCAAGAACGAGAAAACCTTTTTTATTTCTGGAGAAAACAGCCAATCCAAGCGACACAGCAAAACTGACCCCGCTCATGCAGAGGCAGATATAGCCAAGCACAATCAAAAGTAATGATATCATGTTCTTCTCCAAAATTATTTCTTAAAGATACTGAAATACAATCTCACAGATAGTCTAATATACCACACATTGACAAATTTTTCAAGAAAAAACCTGAAAAAGTCCTCCTTACTCTATTTTTTGCACTCAAAATTTTCATTTTTTTATCATTTTCTGAAAAATATTATGCAGAGTATATTTGAAAAATAAATTTTATGTGCTAAATTTACAAAAGACAACATTTTGATCACGCTAAAAAAAATAGGAAAGGTCGTACGATTCATGAAACCTGAATTTCTCAAACATCTTGATGCCAAATGTGTCCTTACATTGACGGGGGAAAGCAAAAAAGCTGCACTTGAAGAAATTATTTCCTTTGCAACCACCCGCTGCACCTTGGATGATGCCCAGCTCCGTGAACTGATCTGGAAACGGGAAAAAATGATGACAACCGGCGTTGGCGGGGGACTTGCTCTTCCTCACATCCGTGTTGCCGGATTCCCCACACCTGTTATTGTCATCGGTCTCTGCCGCACTCCCATCACAGATTACAAGAGCATGGATGATGTTCCCATTCAGATGATTGTTTTCATCGCCGCCGATGAACGCGATCAGGAAGCATACCTCAAGCTCCTCGGCAGTGTCTCTGCCAGCTTGAAAGACAGATCTATCATCGGAAAGATCATGGAAAACATGAACGATCCCGAAGCAGTTCTCAAGCTCCTCGGAAACGAATAAAACAGTTTTCCAAAAACGAAAAATTCAGAAACTCTGCTGTCAAAAACGGCAGAGTTTTTTTATTTACAGAAGAATACTGGAATCAACGGATTTAAAATAAATGGAGCGGGTGAAGGGAATCGAACCCTCGTCCTCAGCTTGGGAAGCTGGTGCACTACCATTGTGCTACACCCGCAGATGAGACGTAATATAATCCTGAAATCCAATCTTTCAAGTCAATTTTTTTATTTTTTTTCAGGTTTATCCAAATCTTTCAGGAATTTCTGCTCAGCTTCCCGATTCTTTTTCTCAACATCATCCTCATAAACACGTTTTTGGACTTCCGGAAGCGTTTCCGCAGGTTCTTTGACATAAATCACCGTCTTCTCTGGAATTTTCTGATTGAATGCAGAAATAACTTCATCGACGGTTGGCGGAACCGGTTCCGGCTTGTCATCCTTGAACAATGTCGGATAATGACGTTTCACAAGACAGTAGCCGCCCCAACAAACAGCCCCGATCACAAGCACGGAAATAAAGATATAAACGACAGTCTTGAACACATGGAAAAATTCGATTTCCTTCTTCTCCCGGCGCACCACTGTAACAGGCGGAAGCTCCTCCGTTGTGAAACGTTCGCCACATTCAGGGCACGCAATTTCTTTCCCGAAATGAACAGATTGCAGTTCGAGAGTCACCTTACAATGCGGACAAGGATAAATCATGATCTCTCCTGTTGGAATGTAGTTGATCGAAATTTCTCTCTGTAATATATCCCGGGAAATAAAATTGTCAATCCGGAAAAAATAAAAAAGCCCCGGTTTTCTCCGGGGCTGAAAGCGGAATCGGTTCAGAGCGTTATGCTCTCAAATATTCCAACGCTTTGCGGACTGCAATGTCTGCTGGATATTTATTGTTTTCATACTCAATATTGATGAAACCATTATATCCGAGTTCCTCAAGCGTTTTCAGGGTCGCTTTGCTGTCGACGCCCCCTTCCCCGATCAATGCCGGACGACGGTAACGGCCGTCGATCATAGGGCTCATGCCTTCTTCTTCGGTATCGCTGAAATCCCAATCCTTGAAGTGGACGTGAACCACATCATCAATACAGCGTTTGAGGCTTTCGATCTGATCTTCACCGGTTGCGGCGTTCCCATTGTCAAAGGTGAGTTTGAGAGAGGGAATCACAGCTTTTGCTTCGTAGAAATCAGATGCGGTAACGAAACCGCTCATGATCCCGGGGAAGTTTTCGACGGTGAGGATCAGGTTGCGCTGTTCTGCAAGAGGCGCGATCTTTGCAAGGATTTCGATCCACTGTTTGCGGCAATCAGCAGCATCTTTCACATTCGGAAGCGGTGCAGTGGGAACCATCACAAGAGGTGCGCCGAGAATACAGGCATCATCAAGAGAACGTTCCGCATTGCTGATTTTTTCCTCAATGCAGCTGCCGGGAACGAAAAAGGTGTGAGCTGCAACGGTCAGACCGGCATCATCGCTCATCTTTTTCAGTTCTTTGGGATCTCTGCCGTAGGTTGTGACCCAGTCGATCCCGTCCATTTTGAGTTCGACTGCGGTTCTCACGCAATCTTCGGGAGTGAATCCTTTCTGACGCATGAGAGTATAAGTCATCATAGAAAATTTCATATTACTTCATTCCTTCCAAAATTTTCAAAGTTTCTTCCACCAGCTGCTGTCCGCCTTTCGGGGAGACCTGATTGCAGTAGGGAGAAGCACTGTACCCCTTGTTTGCCTCGCCCCGTTCGGTGGCAAGATAAGAGCCGGAACCGTTGGGACCGGTCACAAGCTGAATGATAAAGGTCTGTTCAAAGGGACTGCGCGCCTGGATCCGGTGCTGATAATCCATGTAAAGCTCGAACCGGTTGGTTGCGAAGGCAATATTTCCGATTCTGACAGCATGGATATCAGAGGTGATCGTAGGCTGTTTTTCCTGCTGGGCATACCGGGAAACCACACTGCCGCAGCGGAAACGCTTGCTGTACAGGATGGAATTATGGTAAAGGACATCCCACTTATCGCCTTCTGTGAGATACTCTTCTTTCATAAAGGTTTCGAGGTTTCGTTTTTCCTCTTCCATCATCTCCTGCGGGAACATGCGTCTTGCCAGTTCAGCAGTATGGACTTCATGCTTGAGGACGGGTGCAGAGAACTTCTCCTGTTCCGCCCAGCTTTTGACTTCCTCGAACGCTGCAACGATACGGTTTGCGATATCTTCCGCACGCATCATTTCAAGCGCATCGTACTCCTGCTGTCTCAGCTCATCTGCTTCGCTGTACTCTTTGGGATGTTTCAGAGGATTCTTGAAATAAGCCTCTCTCTGTTTTTTGTACTTCAGCGCATAGCGGCGTTTTTCTGCTGCAAGGTAGTGGAGCTGACGCGGAGAGAGATCTCCGGCTGCGGCAGCCTGTCCGATGACTCCGATCTCACCATAGGAAGCCGTCAGTTTTTCCCGGACGTTATTCCAGAAACTTGCATGGAACTGCCACGCATGTTCGTTGGTCTGGGAGGGACAGGGCACGTTGATGATGGCACCGGAAAGTTTTCCGGCTTCGTCATAGGTATAAAGCAGGTTGATGTAAGATTCGGTTCCGGCTTCATAGCTTTCAAACATAGTGTCGTTGGTATTTCCATACATCACGCCGTGGCCATGGATCGCCAGACCGGGTTTGGCATTGTTGCCGCGAAGTCCGTAATCGTCAGTATAGATCACGCGTCTGCTGTGACCGGTGGTTGCGAAACCGTAACCGTAAGCGATGGAGCCGGGAGCGCGTTTTTCCCATGATTCCTTCACTGCATCCGCAATCTGCCGGGAGAGAAACGTTCTGATTTCTTCCGTTGTCATCACATCGACCTGATAGGGATATGCGGACATATCACGATCGCCGGGACCTGCATGGGTATGGGTTGCGTTCAGGATGATCTTTTCCACAGGAAGTCCGGGGACCTCTTTGGTGAGAAGATCCTGCGCCATTTTCAGGATTTCCGGCGAAACGGATACCGCATCGCAGGACACAAAAATCACTGCATCGTCGCCGTTTTCAATCGTCAATGCATTGGCAAGAACGGGTTTGAAACTTCCCATAGATACACGCAT
>SUVT01000085.1 GCA_015061845.1 Lentisphaerota bacterium | reverse complement strand
AAATCATCCGGTAATAACCAAAAATGCCTCCGTACACTCGGTAAACTCCGTTCACTCTGTACGAAAATGCTCTTTCAAAATTTTCAGGTTTTGCAACAGCCTCAAAGATAAAAAATCAAGGATATAGATGAAAATTTTATAAAAAAAGATTGATTTTTCGTAATTTTTCGCAATTTTTCTTGAAACCATTCCCAGACGACAGTATATTCTATGAGGGAGGAAAATATAAGATGCAGAAAGTCTGGGAATCCACACAGTTCAAAGAAGTTTATCACGTCAATCCGACTCACTACGAGCCGGGAACGCCCTCTTTGCGGATCCAATCATTCTGTCACTCTTTCAGCTATAAATCCTGGAGCGGCGGCTCTGAGATCCCCAGGTCCAGCATGATCGTTTCCATGCTTCTTGACGGCAAACAGAAAGTGACCCGGCTCAACGGCACGGAAACGGTGGAATCTTCCGGTTATTTTACGATCCTTGATTTGTCTGCTCCCGGACAGAAATTTGAAACTGTCAGCGACTCTGCGGAACGCTATTTTGTTCTTTACGAAACGAATTCTGTGTTGAAAACGCTTCTGAAAGAGATGTTTCCTGCCGGACTGCCCTCTTTTTATGCGGTCGATACGGAGAAACTGAAGATTTGTTTTGAAGCGATCCGGGATGAACTTTCCCGGCAGAATGCCGATGATTCCCGTATTGGTGGATATGCTTATCAGCTGCTTCATGAAGCGATGGTGCAATTCCCGGAAGATCCTCTGCCGCAGCCGCTTGTGCTGGCGAAAAACTTCATCAACAATCATTTCCGCGATGTTCATCTGATGACCCGTGAACAGATCGCAAAAGCGGCATGTGTCAGCATTTCCACGCTCTCCAATCTTTTCCGGACGCATTTGAACACAACGATCTGGCAGACGATTTGCGATAAGCGCATGGAGAATGTAAAACAGCTTTTGACCTATTCCAACCACTCCATTGAAGAAATTGCTCATGAGTGCGGCTTTACCTATGCCTATTATCTGGCGCGTGAGTTCAAAAAACAGTTCGGGATCACCCCGCTGGAATATCGGAAAAGAAGCCGTCTGCAATAAGATGAGGGAGCTTTTTTTACCAGTTTCACTTGAAAAAATGCTGATGTTCTGTTATATTTTTGACAGGTATCCCTTAAATCAATCATGGAGAAACTCAAATGAAATCATTCCTTTTCAGTACGATGCTGGCAGTCGGAACCCTGTTTTCCGTTTCTGTCTCTGCTGATGCACCCAAAACACTTTCAGAAACCAGAGCCGCTGAGCTGGCAAATGTTCACATCCATTGTCAGACCAACAAGTCTCCGCTTACTTACAAGCCGGGCGAAGAGATGGTTTTCACCTTTACCCTTGATACCGGAAAAGACAAACCCGGGGACTGGCAATTTTATTATGTCCGCAGAGGCGATGACAACAAGACTTTCAAAGGGTATGCTCCTGTTGATAAACCGCTTGTGATCAAAACGTCTCTGGATAAACCAGGTTTTGTCAGTGTGGCTGTGTATCTCCATAACTCAAAGAAAAAAATTGTCCAGCAGGAATTGACCCGTCCCAACGGGAGAAAAAGCAAACGCAATATTTACAGTCCTGCCGGAGCCGCTGTTTATCCGGAACAGTTGACCGATTGCGGCGAACCCGCAGATTTCGATGCGTTCTGGGCAAAACAGAAAAAACGCCTCGCCGCAGTTCCGTTTATCGGAAAAGTTGAGAAAAAACTTGTGAAAGAGACCTCCAACGGTTATATTTATGCTCTTTCCATTCCCTGTGTTGCACCCAGACCGGCAACCGGTTATCTGACGATCCCCAAAAAAGCGAAAGCGAAATCCCTGCCGATCTATGTAACTTTCTACGGTTACAGTGCAGCAAAACAGGGGATGCCCGGTGGTGTTTCTCAGAACAGAATCGCTCTCTTTGTCAATGCCCACGGACAGAAACTTGGAGAATCTGCAGAATATTACAAGAATTTCTTCCAGTCCATCCGAAGCAAAAAATACAGTTATGCGTTTGACCCGGAAGAGAACAAAGATCCGGAAACAGCTTTCTTCAACGGCATGGCTCTGAGAAACCTCCGTGCGATTGAATACGCAAAAACACTGCCCGAATGGAACGGCAAAAAACTGGTCGTTCAGGGCGGAAGTCAGGGCGGACTTCAGACTATGTGGGCTGCGGCACTTGATCCGGATGTGACAGAGGCATATCCTTCTATCACCTGGTGCTGCGACCTTGCCGGAACGGATAAAAAACAGCGGATCTGTGGCGGCTGGCGAATCAAATATGTTCCCGGACTGGATTACTACGACCCCGTCTTCATGGCAAAACGGATCAAAAAAGCAAAAGTCGACATCCTCCGTGCCGGACTCGGCGACTATGTTTGCCCGCCCTCCGGTTTGGCAATCAGCTACAACAATCTTGCGACTCCGGACAAAACCATCCGCTGGTATCAGTCCAGCGACCACGGGTTTGTTCCTCACAAGAGAGAAATTATTATTTGGTCAACCGGCAAAAAATAAGGTTTGTTTTTATGAAAATCAGACAGAATCTTCATATTCACTCTTCTCACTCCTGCGACTCTGCATGTGCCGCTCTGAATGATATCCAGAAAGAGATGATGGCTCTTGGCATGACAGAGTTCGGGATCAGTGACCATCTGCATACTCAGTACAACCTCTGCGATATTCAGGGGGCAAGAAACGATTTTCTCTGCTATGACCGTCCGAAAAATTTCCATTTCGGAGTGGAAATCAGCGGGATCTCTGAATGGGAACGGGATAAAATCGCGGCAGGCGATTATGTCCGTTACTTTGATGATCCGGTCTATGGGATCCGGTTTGAACAGGGGCCTTCTGACAGCCCGGTCTGCATCGGGATCACGGAAAAAGATATCAAAGATCTTGGAATCGAATATGTGATCGGCGGAGTGCATTGGCCCCTCTACTCCACTCCGGAAGAGGCATACCATGACTTTTTCCGTCAGCAGATGTATCTGATCGAAAATCCTCTGGTGGATATTCTGGCGCATCCGTGGGATGCCATCGAAATGGCGGTGGGAGACTGGTATCATCACCGGGACAAGGAACATATCAAGCACGAAGCGATCCTGAATATTCCTCAGGAATACAACGATAAACTGCTGGAGGCTCTGCTCAAATATAAGAAGTGTGCGGAGATCAACCTTGCAGTTGTCCTTTCTCCCTCCATTCCGGAGGCTTGCCGGAAATATTACTGGAATCTCCTTGCCCAGTGGCGCGAAGCAGGAGTGAAGTTCACCATCGGTTCTGACCAGCATTCTGCGCATTATGTGCCGATGATGTTCTCTGCCGCCGAACTGATTCTTGACTCCTACGGCTTCAAGGATAGTGATATCAAATATTTCTTTGAGTAGAGACAATTTTGATACAAAAAACGGGGCTGTGCAAGAATTTTTGCGACAGCCCTGATTTTTTTTACGGCTTACTGATTCCAAGCCTTGAGGAAGGTTTCGGCAATCATTCTGTAACCTTCATCTGTCGGATGAACGCCGTCTTTGGTCAGAAGAAGTCCGGTGTGACCGGGATGTTTCCGCCATTCATCACGGAACATGGAATCCAGAGGAATGATCCGGAGTTTCATTTCATTGGCTGCTGCGCGTGCGGCAAGACAATATTCGGCATACATATCACCCTGTTCGTACCAGTTGTTTCCTTCCGGTTCGGCAAGGGGGGTGGCAATGGAAACTTTTTTGATTCCGTTGAGGATCGCAAGATGAGCCATCCAGACAAGATTGCAGCGGTAGGCTTCAGCGGAGATCATGGGTTCATCCGCCCAGCAGCCGCGTCCGACCAGTGAATCATTGGTTCCGAGGAAAATGGAAACTGCATCGGGTTTAACATCAAGGACGTCTTTCTGGAACCGCATCAGAGCAGTGACAGTTTTATCCCCGCCGACTCCGGCGTTGATGATTTTGTTTTCCGGAAGGCGTTCCTGAAGAACGCCCACATAACCGGGATTCGCATGGGTGATACTGTCGCCGAAACAGACAAGTGTTTCGCCGGGTTCGAGAAATTTTGTGGTCAGATCAAGCATTTTATTCTCCTTTGAGGCAATTTCAAAAGTCTTCAAAAATGGCAGAAAATTCTTGTTGCGATCTGCAAATGGAGCGTTTTCGGTGGTTACCCTGTGGGTAGCCACGCTCAAACTACCATTTCCAACTCATCAACAATCTTTTTTCAGCCAAATTTTGCCGGCCTTTTGAAATTACCTCCTTTTACTTTTTAAGAGCTTTTTTGATTTCTTTCAAACGCTGAGCTTCGGGCAGAGCTTTGTAGAAGTGATCCAGCGGATAGCAGCCGGAGATCATGCCATTGCGGGGGGCACTGGTACAATCACCGAATGTACGGCAGATCCGGCAGCGGTCAAGTCCTTTTCCGGAAAGAGAATCTGCACAGAAATCCGGATAGGAAAGCACCATCCGTCCGATTCCGATGAAGTCAGCTTCGCCGTGAGCAACGGCATATTCCGCCGCATTGGGCAGATATTCCTGCAGACAGGTTGCGCCGGAACCGACAACTTTCAGTCCGGGACAGCGTTTTTTCAACTCTTTCACCGCTTTGAAGTGACGGGACACGTTATAGAGCGGGTGTTCCGGCATTTCATAGCCGTCAGACACCGGATAGTAGGCGGGTCTCTGCATGTGAACGTTATAGTAAGGACTTCCGATTGTAGCGCAAATCAGGCTGACACCGTATTCCTGCATGAGTTTGACAAACTGGACAGGTTCCTTGAGTTCGGGATCCATTTCCATACCGCTGCCGTCGCCGCCGAACGCATAGGGATAATGTCCTTCCCATTCCATGGGGTGTCCGACACCGTCTTCTCCCTTGACGAAGGGGAAAATATCGAAGATACTGAACCGCGCGGAGAGTTCCAGTTCTGGAGCAGCTTCTTTGATCCCTTCTGCGATTTCACGGAAGAAACGGGTGCGGTTTTCAAAGGAACCGCCATAGCTTCCGGGACGGTCATAGGCAGAGAGGAATTCGTGTCCGAGATAACCGTGAGCCTGTTTGATATCGACAAAATCAAAGCCTGCATTCCGTGCGATCACGGCGGCTTTGACAAAGTTTTTCACGATTTCGCCGATTTCAGAATCTTTCACAACGTTAGCTTCACTGTTGCCGAATTTTTTATCCAGAAGCGGATGGCTGTAAGCGGTGACAGATTCCAGAACGGCTGCCTGGTTCGGGTGAGAATAACGTCCGGAGTGTGTGAGCTGAAGTCCGATCTTCAAGTCATCGTTGCGCCCGAATTTCTCCTTATGAGCCTTCTTCATCTCGCTGCAAAGTTCCTTGAGGGCATCGGCGGTATGATCGCCAACGAGGAGCTGCTGAGGATTGCTTCTTCCGGAGTGCATAACTGCTGCGGCTTCCGTTCCGTAGATGAGTTTTGCACCGCTTGTTGCGAAATTGAGCCAGCGGCGGCGGGTATAAGCACTGGGAGCCCCTTCATCGGTACAGTCCCAGCCTTCCATAGGCAGGATCGCCCAGCGGTTGCCGATCACTCCGCCGTTATGTTCAATGGGCTGAGCCATTGCGGAAGATCCGTCGGTGGGGACTTCCGACAAGCCCAGTTCGATGTTTTCAGATTTCAGGTATGCGGAAAAATCCGCAAGTGTCTTGAATTCCGTTACTTTACGATAGTTTCCAGCCATGTTCAAAACCTCTTTTCTTTTCGTAAGTGTACAATCACGATTTCACAATCTTCCAATGCTTTATAGGTGTGCGGGAGCAGGGCATCGAACTGAATGGATTGCCCTGCACAAAGTTCGTGGGATTCTTCCGGCAAGGTGAACAGAAGTTTCCCTTTCAGCACCCAGCAAAGCTCATAGTCATCCCGGTGAAGTTCAGGAGAACTGACCGTTGCTCCTGCAGGCGCAACAGCGTGCATGCAGCGCAAATTACTGTATGCCACGCGGTCAAAATGAAAATCTCCGGAGAGATACCGCACCGAGGAAACGCAATGAGCCCTCCGGTTTTCCGCCAGAGAGATCAAGTCAGACAAAGTCAGTCCGAACACCCGTGCGATCCGGAACAGCGTTTCCATCTCCGCTGTTGTTTGATTGCGTTCCAGTTTGGAGATCACGCTGGCGGAAACCCCGCACAAGCCGGAAAGACGGGCAATACTCATATTCGCCCGTTTCCGCAGATCCCGCAAAATGCTGAAATCACAAATCAATTCATTCGTGGGTGACATCATTGTTATAAACATCTCCTGTGCGGAACTCCCGCCAGATATTTTCAAACCAGCCGTCACATTCCGGAACCGGACGGCATTTTTCCCAGCCGATGGAGATCATGCCGTTTTCTCCTTTTCCGCAAACCATGACGTATTCCCGCATCTCTTTCTTTTCTTCCTGAACTTTCCATTTTTCCGCAAGAAGCGGGTGGATCGCTCTGCCGTCATCGCAAAGCACTATGGAACCGCCCCGGGAACCGATATATTCGATCTGCATGAGAATACATTCCAGATAGAAGATCTGAGCATAACAGAGCTGACGGTTGCGGAGGACATCTGTCAATGCTTTCGGAGTCAAACCGCCGAACCCGTCGGCTGTCAGCGCATCATATTGTTTATAAACTCCGTTGAGGGCCGCTTCCACATTGGCAAACGAGCGCACAAAAGCACCCGCCTTGCTCATTCTCTGCTGAAGTGTCAAACGTTCCTGTTTCCAATCCAGTTGAGCCGGAACAGATTGCATCGCCTGAACCTGTCTCATCTCTTCTGCTGCAATCTCTTCAAAGGCTTCATCGGTGAAAGTTTCTTCCTGATATTTTGCCGCAATGAATTCGGAGGAACGGAACGCTCCCACCTGTCCGGCATTCAATGCAGAGCCGCCCGGACGGGTCACTCCGTGAGAACCATTGACCTCTCCAATGGGGAAAAGGTGTTTCAGATTGACGGATTCCCACCAGATATTTCCGGCGAGACCACCGTTGTTGTGCTGGGCGCAAACTGCGATTTCCAGCATCTCCTTGTCGAGAGGGATCCCATAACGGCGATAGAGTTCGATCGCCGGAGCATTCAGCAGTTCCAGACGTTTCAGCGGAGTTGCCTCCCATGCCCCGGAACGCTCAAGATAAGTCCGGGTTTCATCGTTTAATGCTGAAAAATCCAGATCAGCCGGATCGCTCCGGTAATCCAGCCAGACACGGCGGCCCCGTTCCACAGTTTCGATGTAGGTGAAAATGTCGATGAGCGAAGATCCCGGAACATGTCCGGCAGAGAAGGGCCACTGATAGCCCTTCAGGAAGATCGCATCATACATTTCGGCAGGTGTTGCAAAATATTCCCGCAGAAATTCCCGTTCATCCTTGCCGTCCTGATCGGTGGAAACAAACCGGGGCAGAACCTGCATATAACTTCCCGAAACGTTCCACCGGAATTTGATGGAAGCAAGACCGAACTGGGATTCTGCAAGATTGTAAGCCTGAGCCCCGGCTTCCAGACCGATCCCGATCCCGCCTGTATGAACCTTCGGATAGACGCTTGCGGCGTAAAGCCCGCCGGGACCGCCTGTGGCAAAAATCACATTTTCCGCTTTGACAACTTCCCAGTCTCCGGTCTCCATATTCAGGAAAATTGCGCCGACTGCTCTTGTATTTTTCTTGTCAGTCAAAAGTTTATAACAAAGACGGTGTTCTTCCACGCAGATTCCTCTGCGCTGAACATCGTCGATCAGAGAACGGCACATATCCCGCGAGGTGTAAGGTCCGCAGCTGGTGGCTCTGCGTTTCGGATCGTGGTCTGTCTTGTAACCGGCATATTGACCGTAAACATCATGGGGAAACGGAACTCCCAGAGAGACAAGATGATGGAACGCAAGAGGGGAGAGGGAGGCTTCCACCAGAGCAAGGTCTCCGTGGACGGAACCGCCAGCAGAAAGATCTTTTGCCATCATGCAGGGGGAATCGCCCTCTGTACCGTACATTCCCAGCTTGTAATATGTCTGTTTGTCACTTCCGGTGTTGATGGAGGTCCCCATCTTCAAACCTTCAGTGTAGATGGCGATATTTTCCACTTTTTGAGCGTGCAGCCGCACTGCCGCAGCCAATCCGGCGGCACCGCTTCCGATGATCAGTGTATTGAGTTTCCTCATAACATCAAAGCCTTTCGATGGTCATTCCGCCATCCACATTGATGACCTGTCCGGTGGAATAGATCAAAGCTCCGGCGACCAGAGCGGCAACTGCGCGCCCGATATCTTCCGGCATTCCCCAGCGGCGCTGAAGTGTCAAACCTTCCGCAATCATCTTGTCATACTTGGCAGAAACAACGCTTGTCATATCGGTTTTGATCACACCGGGACGAATCTCATAAACAGGGATATTATCGTCAGCGAGACGGACAGCCCAGAGTTTGGTTGCCATTGCAACTCCGGCTTTGGAAAGACAGTATTCGCCGCGGCTTATGCTTGCATAGTCAGCAGAGATGGAGCCGATATTCACAATACAGCGGCTGCGGTCCTTTGCGCCGGGGATCATCCGTTTTGCAGCAGCCTGTGTCAGGAAGAAAGGTCCTTTCAGGTTGATGTTCATGACCCGATCGAAACTTTCTTCGCTCATTTCCAGAACATCTGCGCGGACTTCCGGAGCAACGCCTGCGTTGTTTACGAGAACGTCCAGCTGTCCGAATTCTGCTTCGTAGGCATCCAGCAGAGCTTCCCGTGCTTCATGGGAAGAGACATCGCACTGGAAATAGGCAAATTTTCCGGGATGTTCAGCCCGGAGTTCCGCCAGAAATCCGGCACATTTTTCTGCATCTGCTCTGCCGCAGAATCCCACATTGTGTCCGGCTGCAGCCAAAGCCTTTACGATTCCTGCGCCGATCCCGCGCGCACCGCCAGTTACTAAAACATTGCAAGTTTCCATAGAAAAACTCCTTTGTATTTCTTAAGATGTATATTATAGGTGAAAATATAGCGTTGAAGAAAAGAAAAGTCAAGCGGCATCAGGAAAAAGTTTAGAAAAAATCACTCGTTTTTCCGCTTGATTTTTTATGAACTTGAGTTAGATTAAGTCTAAAGGAAATTCCAGAAAGAGAAGGAATCAAAATATGACTGCACAAGAGTTAATGGATCACATTTTTCATTGGTGTGATGATAATGGAGAAAAAGACTATTCCAATACATGTGACACTGTTAAATGCGGCGACCCCTCCCGGGAGATCCGGAAAGTTGCTGTGACGATGACGGCAACCGTCGATGTGATCCGCCAGGCTCAGCAGTGGGGCGCAGATCTTCTGATCGTTCATGAGCCGACTTTTTATGACCATTTCGAGAAACGGCTGGAAAATGATCCCGTGACAAAAGCCAAAGAGGAACTTCTTGCAAAAACAGACATGGTCGTCTGGCGTTATCATGATCATCCGCACAATAAAAATAAGGACATGATCGGCGAGGGTACGGTCAGAATGCTCGGTCTGCAGGGAAAATGGATCAACCGACACTGGGCGGTGAACCGTCTGATCCTTGATGAACCGCTCACGCCCCGTGAACTGGCAGAACGGTTTGCAAAGAACGGCGGAAATCATGTGCGGGTCTGCGGAACGCTTGACGAGCCCTGCAAAACCATTTCTCTGTGTCTGGGAACCCCGCGCGGCGTTTTTGAAGAACTGCAGGATCCGGAAGTGGATGTTGTTTTCTCCGGAGAGACCAGTGAATGGATGCTGGGAGAGTATGCCCGTGATGCGGCGGCTCTCGGATTCCGGAAAGCTCTTATGATCATCGGTCATAATCCCTCGGAGATGGGCGGGATGATCCTGCTTGAGGAGCTGATCGCAAAAGAGTTCCCGGAACTCGAAACAAAATATTTCAACTGCGGTGAAGTCTATCATTCAATTTAAATAAAACAGGAGGATTTTACGATGAGTATCCCGACACCGCTGCCGCGCGTGGCAGCATTTGAAAAACTTGGATTCGGTATTTTTGTCCATTGGGGACTTTATTCCCAGTGGGGCAGAGGCGAATGGGCACAGTGTATTTATAACGTTCATCCCGATGAATATGCCAAGTGGATGGAAACCTTTACAGCAAAAGATTTTGATGCCCGCGAACTGGCACGGATGGCAAAAGAAGCCGGAGCAAAGTATATCACACTCACGACCCGCCATCATGAAGGATTCTCCCTGTATGATACCTGCGGTTTGAATGAGTTCGATGCCCCCCACTCTCCCGCAAAACGCGATTTGGTCAAAGAGTTTGTGGAAGCATGCCGTGAATATGATATCATTCCGTTCTTCTATCACACCACCCTCGACTGGAAGTGGCACAACAAGAAAACCAACGAACTTTCCGAAGAAGAGTTCAACGAATATCTGGATTACCTCTACAAATCCGTTGAGATCCTCTGTTCCAACTATGGCAAGATCGGCGGTTTGTGGTTTGACGGCAACTGGTCACGCAAGACAAGTGACTGGAAAGAAGACCGTCTTTACAAGATGATCCACCGTCTTCAGCCGGATGCCATGGTCATCAACAATACCGGACTTTCTGCTCTGGGAGCAGTCGGAGCTTCCGAAGAGATCGACTCTGTGACCTTTGAAAACAATACAGCCCGTCCGGTGAACCGGGAAGGCATGAAGAAATATGTTGCCGGAGAAGTTTGCAAGACCATGAACTCCCACTGGGGCCGCAGTAATCAGGACTTCAACCTGCTTTCCCCCGCCCGTGTGATCGAACGTCTCTGCCAGAGCCGCGGATCCGGCGCAAACTTCCTGATGAATATCGGACCGGAAGCACAGGGACGCATTCCCAACTACGAAAAAGCGTTGTTTGAGCTTGTCGGACAGTGGATGAAGACCTTTGGCGAAGCGATTTACAACGGAAAGCCTGTTCCGGGTGTGAAGTGTCAGGGCAACGACTTTATGCTTCAGAATGGCAATACCTACTACTACGTTGCCATGGATCTTTCCATGGGCGGCGACAAAAACGTTGTTGCTGCAACTGTTTCCGGACCCCGTGCAGTGGAAGGGTTTGACAAGGAGATCGTTTCTGCCAAGTGGATGGATGACGGCGAAGAAGGGCTTTTTATGCAGGATGTGGAAAAGAAGCTTTTCACGATCAAGTGCGATCCGTTCCCCTATGGTACAGACATGGTGGTGAATATCCTGAAAATCGAAACCCGCTGAGATTCTCTGAGAAAAAATACAAATACGGGTTGAAAAATCTGATATTTGCATTATGTTCCCGATATGAAGAAGCGAGATATTTTACTGATTACAGATTCCCATTTGACTGAGCACTGTCCTGAACGGGCAGTGTTCCGGTCTCTATTGGAAAAAATCTCACGGTCGGATTATGATGTCTTGTTTCTCGGTGATATCTTTGATGTCTGGATCGGCTGTTCCGGTTATGAAACGTCTGTTCATCAGGAGTTTATGGAGTGGTGCAGCCGGGAAAAAAAGAAGCGGAATCTCTGGTTTATCGAAGGAAACCATGAGTTCTATATCAGCCGGAACCGGTCGGAATATTTCACTGAAGTTTTTCAGGATCACGCATTTCTGGATGATGGAGCTTTGTTTGCAGCTCACGGTGACAGGATCAACCATCACGATACCGCATTTGCTCTGTTAAGAGGCTGTTTACGGAATCCGTTATCTTATTTTGTTGTGAAACTGTTCGGTTATACCGGGTTCGGGACCTCTTTCTCCGGGGAAGTCAGGAAAGATTTACGGACAACGAATCAGAAACAGAAACATTATTTTCCGGAAGCGGAATTGCAGGCGCTTGATCAGGTGCTGAAATCAAAAAACGTGACTTCAGCAGTTGTCGGGCATTTTCACCGTTCCGGTCAATCCGGGATCATTCAAATTCTGGAAAACTTTACCGAAGGACAATATACGGTCGGTGTTTATGAATCCGGAAAAGGGATCCGGACATTTACGGTGCATGAACTTTTTGGAGTGTTGGAATGAAGCATATTTTTGGTATAACAAATCTTGGCAGCGGGAGTTCCGGGAACGCCACAGTGATTCATGGTCCGGAAGGAAATCTGCTTCTGGATGCCGGATTTTCTGCCAAAGAACTGGCACTGAGAATGGCCGGTGCCGGGATAGATCCCGAAAGTATTCAGGGGATATTGATCTCTCATGGACATTCCGATCACACCAAAGGATGCCGGGTTTTCTCCCAGCGTTATAATGTGCCTGTCTATACCACAAGTGTCACAGGAAAAAGTCTTTACAAAAAAAATCAGATTCCGGAAAAAGTCGCGATTTTTGCTCCCGGCGGCGGGTTTGAACTTTGCGGTGTCAGCATTGAACCGTTCACGGTTCCCCATGATGCAGAAGATACTGTCGCATTTGTTTTCCGGTGTATGGACCACAAAATCGCAGTGGCAACGGATTTGGGGTTTATCAACACGCTGACCCGTTCAAAGCTGACTGCCTGCGATATTCTGATGATGGAATCCAATCACGATCCGCGTCTTCTGATGAATTCCCAGCGTTCTCTGACATTGAAACGCCGGATCATGGGGCGGTTCGGGCATTTGAGTAATTCCGATGCTCTTGACGAATTGCCGAATCTCCTGACTGACCGCACAAAATGCCTGATTTTCGGTCATCTCAGCGAAGAGTGCAATGATCGTGAAATGCTGGAAGCTATGACTTTGGATAAATTATCCGGTATGAGCCGGACAGATATTCTGTTCCATATTGCGGCGCAGGAATATTTTCTTCCGACATTCTGGGCGATATAACATTTGAAAGAAAGGGTGTACGATGAAACTTTTCAAACGGATGATAATTGTTCTTGGCGGCGGGGCTGCTGCTGCATTGCTGATCCATGCTCTGGTCGTTTTTATCGGTTTTTCCGGACATGAAAAGTCCATTCATGGAACGGTTTCCTCCATGCAGGATGAAGGTTTGAGCCAGTCTTCCAAAAATGCAGTGCTTGGAAATTCTGCTTATCTGGAAGAAAAAATCAATTTCCGTCTCAAAGAGCTGGAACTGATCCTGAAAGGAAAAGATGCCGAAACCGGAATTCAGAAGGTCTTTCAAGAGAAGAAGAACGGTGATGTCGATTATATCGTTGTCGAAAAGAATGGCAAAACCGCATTCCATTTGAATCCGTCCAGAAAATCCCGGGCCACAGTTCTCGGTTCTGATAAACTGAACGAGTTCCTTATTCAAGTCAAAAAAGATATCGGAACGAAAAAACATTATTTTTATGCGACCCCTCTCTATCCCGGAATGATCTGGATCGTTTGCAATGATGTTGATTCAGAGGATATTGCAGTTATGCGGATCGATAGAAATGAACTGCTTGCAGGGCTTCCATCAATCAATTCTGATACGGCTGTCGCCCTGATTTTTAAAAATGATTTTGCCGCCCAGCATCATCCGGTAGAGGTTCCGCAGGAAATCATCATCCGCATGAAAGGGATCTGCAGCAAGGCAGAACATAATCATGAGAAACGATTGATCACTTCGTCTAAAATGATCGATGAAAAGGGAAATCACTGGAGTATTTCGTCTGCCAATCTCTTTACTCTGTCTGAAAACAAGGCTGGATTGCACCTGATTTATGCGCAGAAGACCCCCGAAAAAATAGTCCAGCAGATTTCTTCGATCAAGGACAGTTTTTTCGGGATCAAGCTCCTGTTTACGGGGGCTCTGATCCTGGCAATGCTGCTTTTCCTGCCTGTTCTGCTGATTTTTTCCAGACACCTCGCTGCTCATATCAGCAATGCTGTCACATTTGTGAGAAATGTTTTCCAATCAGAAGAACGGCCCCGGAATCTTGAATCCAAGTTCTCCTCAGAAATGGAAGAGCTGTCCGGCGTTCTGAACCTGCTCCGGGATAAACTGAGCAGCGCATTGAGCCGTCTTTCCCGCAGTCATGAACGGGAACTCCGGGCGAAAAAAGAGGCGGAGGAATCCAATATCCTCCGTTCCGGTCTGCTGACTTCTGTCCTTGCAGAGATCCGTGATCCGCTGTCACGCATTGATGGATTCAGCCGTATCATTCAGAAAAAAGCCGGGGAAAATCAGGAAATTTCTTCTGCTGCAGAACAGATCCGAGTTGAGAACAGATCAATGATCTCGGTTTTCCGTGCTTTGTCTGATTTGACCAGTCTTGACAGCGATTTCTGTGTGCTTGGTTCTTATCAGATCGAACCCTCTGAAATCATCCGGGATGCCATTGGTGATTTGACTGCCCGTGCTGCACGGGAAAATATTTCCCTTGAACTCCGGAATATTGCGGTTCCGGATAATCCTATCACGACATCCCCGACGATTCTGACTCATACCGTCTATACTGCGGCTGCAACACTGATCCGGTTCATGCCGAAAAATTCCACATTGCGGATCAGTACGGAGCTGAACAGCAACGCTTTGATCTTCCGGTTTGCGGACCAGCCATCGGACCACCTTTCTATCGCTGAAGTCTTCCGGAAGTACACCGAAACAGGAGAAATTGAATGTCCTCATTGCGTAGTGGCAGTTCTGAACCTGCTGATCCTGAAAACGGAAGCGGAATACTTGAGCGCAGATGTCAGGATCATGAAGAATGAAGAGGCAAACTCTATGATCGAAATCATTCTTCCTGTCCGGACATTCAATCCGGCAGTGACAGGTGTCTTCACCCGTCCGAAGCTCATGGCTGACCCCAATAAGGTTTCTACTGCAGCCAGATTCCATGTGGCTGGGATCATCAGTTCCTCCATGTCCGGAAGAGATCCTTTCCGGGCGGAAGGTTCCATCGGCGCTGTTCTCCTTGCCAACCTGAAAGCTCCAGACACAACCATGTACAAAATGATTTTCCAGTCAGAGGGTTTTGCGGTTGCTGTTGCGGAGAACGAAGAGGAGCGTTATGAATATCTCCGGGAAAACCGGTTTGATCTGGTACTTCTGGATATGACATTGGAAGATGCAACTGATTATCAGGTCATTTCCCGTTTGCGGAAAGCTCTTCCGGCTGCTACCGTTCTGATTGTTCTGACTGACTCCAGAAAAGTGGAATATGTGGAAAAACTCATGGAAAACGGAGCTGATTTCTGTTTCCGTAAACCTGTGGTTTCCGGGGATATGATCGCATTTGTAACAAAACTGAAAAACGGAGGAAAAGATCTCCTATGACAAGCATTGAATACCGTGTGCCGTATGCCGATACGGATCAGATGAAAGTTGTTTATTACGCAAACTATCTGGTTTACTTTGAGCGGCTCCGCAACGAGCTGCTCCGGGATACCGGATGCACCTATCATCAGATGGAAGAAGATGGATTGGCACTCCCTGTGATCGAAGCAGTCTGTCACTACAAAGCAAGTGCCAGATATGACGATCTGCTTACGATTTCCGGATGGGTCTCCGAAATCAAAGGCGTTCGCGTTACGATCCAGTGCGAAGTCCGCCGCGGGGAAGAACTTCTTGTGTCCGGGCATACGATCCATGCCTGCATCGATATCAAGACAGGCAGACCCTGCCGTGTTCCGGCAAACCTGCATTCGATCGTGGAAACTCATTGATCAGAGAGGCAATTTCAAAAGTCTTCAAAAATGGCAGAAAATTCTTGTTGCGATCTGCAAATGGAGCGTTTTCGGTGGTTACCCTGTGGGTAGCCACGCTCAAACTACCATTTCCAACTCATCAACAATCT
>SUVT01000084.1 GCA_015061845.1 Lentisphaerota bacterium | reverse complement strand
AGCTTCAGCGAAGGAGGATGGTAGCCACGCTCAAACTACCATTTCCAACTCATCAACAATCTTTTTTCAGCCAAATTTTGCCGGACTTTTGAAATTACCTCTTACTGTTCAGAAATTCGACAGCGTTGAGCAGTTCCGGAAAGTTGTATATAATATAATCCGGTTCTGCTCCGCAATATTCCAGTTCGCCTTGATTGGAACGGAAAAATACGGTCTTCATTCCCATTTCATGCGCTCCGAAGACATCCCGGTACATATCATTTCCCACAAATATCACGTCCTCCGGCGGAAGCTCCATCTTTTGAAGTGCCATGTCGTACATTCTCCTGTCAGGTTTCCGGAAACCGTAATCAGAGGAAACAACTGTATATTTGAAAAAGCGATCCAGACCGACTGAGTGAAGTTCCGGCAATGCCCAAACCGACTGCCCGTCGGAAACTGCTGCCAGAGGATATTTTTCCGAAAGAGTCTCCAATGTGGAAACTACTCCGTCATAGGGTTCCAGTTTATAACGCCCCGCAGCACGGAACACGGTTGCAACTGTTTTTGCATCAACAACTTGAGAATCTTCCGAACGGTATTTGTTTATCAATTCTTCAAAAAGCCTGACGACATCAAATTCAGGAAACTCTTCCGCACTGTTTTTTTTCTGCTGACGTAATATGGAAAAAAATTCATCCTTCAGCGTTTGCGGAGAAATTCTGATCCGGTAATAATCCAGAAAGTTGGAAAGAGTGCAATAGATCCGGTCATCGCTTTCGCTTGTGTAAATATCTGTAATCGTTCCATTTATATCAAAAAGAATACCTCGAATCATGGTCGTTTCCTCTTATCGTTTCAAAGTTAATTTTGCCTCTTCCACCAACAGTCTGCGATAATCATGGGAGAGATAATCGTTCCGGGCGATCCGTAAAAGCGTTTTTCCCATATAGAATGGAAGCCTTGCCGTTATTGCAGAAAATGCGCTGTCTCTGTCAGGAAAACATCCGGAATATTCACGGAGAAAATGGGTTATAAACGGTTCAGCGGCATATTTGTTTCCTGTGTACGCCAAAAAGAAATGTTTTAATTCTCCGGCGATCCGCCCGGTATCAAACAATCTGTCTGATCTGTGCATCCGTTCCAGATCAAAACTGATCACATACATATCATCTCCGAAGAAAAAGTTCGCCGGGGTTGCATCCCCATGAACAAGAACTTCCTGATCCTGATACATCAGCGGGTCGTTGATATACTCCTCTCTGACCTGATAAAAGAAATCAGCTTCACCCGGATAAAGGATCGGCGACACCTGTTTGATCACATTGTCATAATAGGAACAGATTTTATGGAAATCCACTATGACCGGCTGTGCTGACCGGTTGTGGATCGTTGCAAGAAAGTTTGCCAAAGCTGTCAATTTATTGTAAAGAACGTGTTCCTCTTTCTGCTGTATGGCTTTCAGAATAAAAGAGTCCAGCGGCTCCCCGTAACAATATTCAACTGCAAGCAGACAGTTCAGCGATTCATTGCAGCCGAGCGCACGCGCAACATAATGATTCTCTCCAAGATATTTCCTGATCTCATTAATGTTGTTGTACTCCCGATACATTTTCCGTTTTGCACGTTCAAAATCAGGTTCATCTGCCGCAAAGAATTTTCCAACGACCCGTTCTCCGGTTTCCCTGTCTTCATAAATATAAACGGCATGAGATGATTTACTGGAAAATACCCGGAAACCATTTTTCCCATTTGCTCCAACCTGGGGCATGATTTCATGGCACAAATAATCATACAGCGGATCGCTTTTCGGCAAATGTCCCTGATATATCATAAATCTATCCTCTCTGTTTGTCAGTCATGGATGAAATTTGTTGCGACTTTTTCTTCCTGAAGGGGGAGGGGAAGTTCTGCTTTTTTCAGAGACTTCAACATGTAAGCCATATTCCGTGCCAATGTCCGCATTGTCTGCAATCCTTCCAGATCTTTCCGGACATCATCCGGAGTAAATCCATGCGTGGAGTTCCAGTACTGGCTGGAAACAACAGGCATTTCCAGAATGGTGAAATACTTGTTGAGTCTGTCAAAGGTGGAACTGGCACCACCCCTGCGGCAATTTACGATACAAGCCGCAGGTTTCCGTTTGAAATGTTCCGAAGCAGAGAAACATACACGGTCAAGGATCGCACACAAACTTCCCGGAGGTCCGGCATAGTAGACCGGTGCGCCGATGATAATGGCATCCGCTTCTTTTGCTTTTGCCACAAAATTCCGGTAAAGATCATCCTGAAAAACGCAGGTTCCAAGTTCATTTCTGCATTGAAAACAGGCGATACACCCCTGAACAGCTTTATTTCCGATCCAGAAAATTTCACTGTCGACCCCGTCTTTTTTTAATGTTTCAGCAATCTCGGAAAGAGAGGTGAACACACAACCGTTTTCGTGGGGACTTCCATTGACCAATAATACTTTCATGGAATTTTTCCTTTCCGGGGGCATTGTTTACTTGATTTTATATTCCTTTGAAACAGAGCCGTCCATACGGATCAGTTTGACAACAAGAGAATCACCTTTGGCTTCAACGACCGTCATACAATTATCATAGGTATAACGCACTCCTTCGTTGATGAACATCGCAAAAGGAACTTTAGCTGTTGAATGTTTCTTTTTTCCATCGATCGTAACGGCAATATTGGTATTTGCCGGAGCAAAATAGCCACGGTGAATATGTCCGGAAACCAGAAGGTCAAGGCGTTCTGCCGGTGCTTTCCCGGTAAATATCCCATTCAGGGTACTTAAAATATTCCGTGCATAACCTGATCTCGGGGAGAGCGTCGGAAAATGGGCAAACAGAATCCGGTGTTTTGCCGTTTGGAAATCCGGTGTCTTGACAGCCTTTTTCAGCCATTCCCGCTGCTTTGAGTTCCATACATCCAGCCCGATGATACAGACATCTCCGAACCGGTTGATGGAATATCCGTTGAAGTCTGGTGTACCGAAAACATCAAAGAACGTATTCGGGGAACATCCGGCATATTCATGGTTGCCGCGGAAATTCAGGATCGGCTTTTTGCTTGCAAAAGAAATTTGTGCATCCAGATATCCGTGGAAGATCGAACGGATCCCCGTACTGTTGGAGAGCATGTCCCCCACATTTACCAGAATATCACAGTTGTCCATCAGTTTTTTATTCTCAAGAAGCGGCTTTAATCCATAACCTTCATTATGGACATCCGTGAACACCCCGATCGTCAGATCTTTCTTTCCGTGCGTTGTAAAGCTGTAAAGAGAACCATCCTGCGGAAAAGTTACTGCAGGAGAATAGGAGCCGTTCACATTTTCGATTTTATATTCATAAACAGTTCCTTTTTTCAGTCCTTTCAGCTGAACTTTATGAAGCCGCTGATCTCTATCCCAACTGTTGTTGCGGTCCCATGATCTGACAGCTTTGAATTTTGTTTCACCTTTCTGACGGTAGTAGAGTGTGGAACCGGTTCTGCCATAGTTGAACCATCCGATATTCATTTCTGTTTCAGACGCCGCATAAAGCCAGGGCCCATAGATAATCTTTTCTGCAGGAACAGAACGTTCGGCAGAAAGTTTTTCATACTCTGCACGGGAGAGCTTTTTGTCGGAATAATACTGGAACTTCAGCTGTGCTGCGGTATCATAAGAGCCGAGGATCAACTCCGGGTATTTCGGCAGATTCTGGAAATCATTTCCGATATTCTGCCAGACAACGTAAGTTTTATATTTCGGGATCAGTCGTGCAATATGAAAACTGAGCGTGGAGTTTGTCAGGTTCGGCTGGATCTTGGACAGTTTGAGCCGCATCTCTGATGTCCAGTAATCATCAAAAATCTTGCTTTTATGTTCCCAGCTGGTATTGGCGGAATAACGATGTGTGCCGGAACCCCAGCAGAATTGATAAACACTTGGCTCTGGATCCATACCGCCAAGGAAAAGTTCAATACAGTCTCCAGCCCAGAGATTTCCCTTATTGACCGGTCTTACATCTTCCCGTTTATCATAACATTTCATCCCGATATAGAGATATTCTCCATCATGGAAAACGCGGACTTCTGTTTTTGAATCCGGCATTTTCTTTGTCCGGAACGGTTCAAAGTCATCAAAGAATCCGGCTTTTTTCCAGTTTGATTCACTGAGTTCCCCATCAAGAGTCATTTTCCCGTTCAGATAAGGAGCCGCAATGGCTTTTCTGTGTGATACAGTTGCAGCTTTTACTGATTCTTCTGATTTGTTGATAGTGCTGCATCCTGTCAGCAGCGTAAGTACTGCTGCGGAGAATAGAAGAGATCTTTTTTTCATCATGAAACCTTTCTGGCTTTTTTATTCATGATCTCAATCATGAGAGTGAGTTGTTTAATACATGAGGCTATTTCAAAAGTCCGGCAAAATTTGGCTGAAAAAGGATTGTTGATAAGCTGAAAATGGTAGTTTGAGTGTGGCTACCCACAGGGTAACCACCGAAAACGCTCCATTTTACAGATTGCAACAAGAGTTTTCTGACATTTTTGAAGACTTTTGAAATTGCCTCACATAGGAAATATATCTTCAAAATTTGAATTTGCAAGTTTTGGGAACTGTAAAATCTGATTTTACTTATTTTTCAGAATAAACTGACGGGTAACAACAGCTGAACATGCAGCTTTACGGGAAAGATTCTGAAAATAAAAAGAACCGCCGGCATCTTGTACCGGCGGTTCCATAATATTCTTTGCAGATCCGGAAATTATTTGAAGGTGGTCAACTCTTCCTTGTATTCTTTCCGGTAATCCGCCCAGATACCTTTAGCCTTTGTGATGCTGGGCACATAAGGATCAAGACAGAGCGCCTGGATCGCCAGTGAGTCATTTCCTTCTGCAATCGCCTGAGCAACCATTTCGTGGATCACTGTCTGACGGCGGCAGATTTCAGCGGGAGCCATGGGCAGTTTCCCTACATGGATGGAACGGACTTCTCCGCCGATCGCCAGTGCCGGAACGTCGAGGATCACATCGTCCGGAAGGTTTTCAACTGCACCATTGTTGCGGATGTTGATCGCATCAAAGTACAGCGGAGTGTTGGTTTCCAATGCAGTGATCACGCGGCAGGGATTTTCTGCATAGTACGGATGATCCGGATCAACAGGGAAGGGCGGTTTTGCATAGTTTTTGCCCAGAAGACGCTGCGTTTCCAGAGTATGGGATTTCTGTTTGACCAGATTTTCATAAAACTCTGCCAGAGAGTGGAGTCCCCACTTTTCCCATTCTTCGGGATCCTGGAAGAAGGGCATATATTCCACAATGTGTTCGTCATATCCAACAGGGTACATGCCGAAGGTGTTGTAAACTTCTTTGGTGAATTTCTGTTCCGGGGTGCTGGGGAACACTTCGTTCCAATACTTGGATTCCTGCATCTTGGTGATGAATTCTTCCATGCAGCTTTCACGGGTGTTCCGGCGGCGGATATCAAAAAGCCAGTTCAAGTGGTTGACTCCGGCAGTGATGACTTCCAGTTCACCGGGTTCCATTCCCAATTCTTCTGCAATCAGACCGAAAGAACCGTGAACCTGATGGCAGAAACCGAGAGCTTTGATCTTCGGAAAGTAATTTTTGAAGTAGGTACAGAGAATAGACATGGGGTTGGAGAAGTTCATCAGCCATGCGTTCGGGCAGCATTTTTCCATCGCTTCAAGAATTTCTTTGTAAAGACAGATATTTCTTGCACCGTGGATGATCCCGCCGGGACCGCCGTTTTCTGCTTTGACCTGGAAAACACCGTGCTTTTCTGCAATACGGAAGTCTTTTGCCCAGTAAGCATAGCGGTTCTTTTCACAGGAAGTGATAACATAATCCGCACCTGTCAATGCAGGTTCAAGTGCTGTTGAAACTTCGACTTTAACATGATTTTTTCCGGTTGCCAGCACTTCTTCCACAGAAGCCTTTGCGACAGCCAGACGGTCTTCTGCAACGTCCATCAGCATAAATGTGCTGTTATCAAAGACCGGATCTGTCAACAGCTCTTTTGCAATCGTGAGAACAAAGCCGGAACCGGCTCCGAGCATCGTGATTTTCAAATTTTTCATTTTCCCTTTTTCCTTAGTTTGTGTGGGTTACAATGTTTGAATAATATATCTCTGACAATAAAAAAATCAAGAGCCGGAATCGTTTTTTTATTTTTTCAAGTCTCTGTTATCCAAAAAAAATAGAGCCTTTTTCAAGAAAATATAAAAAAATTAGCTTTGCCTAATTGAAAAATAAAAAACATGGTGTATATTATAGTATGCAGATAGGATGAAATAGCTTTTTTCTATTCTATTTCGCAAATGTTAGCTGTTACAAACTTTTATATAAATCAGTCTCAAGAGACAGGAGTGTTCAAATGGCTGAAAAAAAATGTTCGTGCGGATGCGGTTGCGATTCCGGTAAGACCAGAGAGTACAACATCCCCGCAGAAGAGAAGCAGTGTACATTGGCGGATCTGCCCGTCGGTACAAAAGCAACGATCGTAAAAATCATGCCGAAAGCAAGAGGCAGTAAGAAATTCGCAGACGTTGGAATCGTTCCCGGAAGTGAACTGTTGATTGAGGCACATGCTCCCTTTGGAGGCTTGATCCGTGTGAAAGTCATGGAAACCAGCATGGCTATTCATAAAGATGAAGCGGCTAATATTGTAATCGAAGAGGAAAAAGAGTAATGAAACAATCTTACAGAATCGCTCTTGCCGGGAATCCAAACTGCGGTAAAACAACGATTTTTAATGCCTTGACCGGTGCAAGACAGCATGTCGGAAACTATCCCGGCGTGACAGTGGAAAGCAAATCCGGAAAATTTGTCCTCAACGGCGCAGAAATCGAACTCATCGACTTGCCGGGTGTCTACTCTCTCTCTTCCAGTTCTCCGGAAGAAGAAGTCGTCTTCGACGAACTGACCAAACCCGGAATCGACCTGATCATCAACGTGGTGGATTCCACGATTCCTCAGCGCAGTCTTTATCTGACAACACAGCTGGCAGAACTGCACATCCCCATGCTCCTTGCATTCAATATGGCTGATGATGCGGAAAAGAAAGGTTTGAAATATGATTTCCCCAAGTTGGAAAAGTATTTCGGTTCTCCCATCGTTCAGACCATCGGCAGCAAAGCCAGCGGTGTTCAGAACCTTTTGAAGCAGCTCACCAAAACATTGAATGAGCTTGAAGATCACGGCGTACCCATGCTTTCTTATGGCGCTGATATTGACGATGCGATCAATGCTGTCTCGGAAAAAATCGATGCTCTGGATCTTGATATCTGTAAGACGATTCCATCCCGTTTCTATGCAATCAAGCTGCTGGAACATGACAGCTCAGCAATGAAGATCAAAGTTCTGGAACCTGTTCAGGAAGAAGTTGAAGTTCAGATCAAACATCTGCTGGACAAACATGCGATCAAAGCTGAAACATTCATGGCTGACTGCCGTTACGCAATGCTTGCCGGAGCCTGCCGCGATACCATTTCCAAAACCGGTGAAAAACGCCGGGAAATTTCCGATAAGATCGATATGGTCATGACCAACAAGTTCCTCGGATTCCCTCTCTTCCTCATTATTATGTATATCACATTCTGGTTCACATTTACCTGTGCTGATCCGCTGATGGGATACATTGAAGAATTTTTCGGATGGCTCGGTGAATTGATCAAAGGCGCATGGGCAGAAGATAGCTTGCCGTATCTCCGCAGTCTTGTTACCGATGGTATCATCGGCGGTGTCGGCGGCGTGATCGTCTTCCTGCCGAACATCCTTTTCCTGTTCTTCGCAATCGCAATTCTGGAAGAATCCGGCTATATGTCCCGTGCCGCCTTTGTGATGGATGGGATCATGCGCAAATTCGGACTTCAGGGCAAATCCTTTGTTCCTCTGGTTCTTGGGTTCGGCTGTACAGTTCCTGCGATCATGGCAACCCGTACCATTGAATCCCAGCGTGACAGAACCGTAACGATCATGGTTCTTCCTCTGATGAGCTGCGGAGCTCGTCTGCCGATCTATGCCCTGATCATTCCCGCATTCTTTGCTCAAAAATATCAGGCATTCACCATGTGGGCGATCTATATCATCGGTATCATTATCGCTCTGATCGCTGCACGGATCATGAAGGCAACGATCTTCAAAGGCGATGGAGAAGTTTACCTCATGGAACTTCCGCCGTACCGGATGCCCACTTTCCAGAGCCTGATGCTCCACATGTGGGACCGCGGAAAGATGTATCTCCAGAAAGCAGGTACGATCATTCTTGCAACCAGTATCATCCTTTACGTCTGCAATACCTTCCCGCAGAAGAAAAACTATGATAAGGATTATGATACTCTGATTGAAAACGTCCAGACTGAAAAATCTTTGACAGATGCTCAGATCAAGACTCTTGAGGATGGAAAAATCATTGAGGGTGAAGTCCTTGAAACAGCCAAAAACGAAAAAGCTCTTTCCCGGGAATTCATTGATGAATTGGAAGAAAATAAAGTCAAATTGAATGATGAACAGGCAAAAGCGATTGAAGCTGCAAAGACTTTGAATGATGAAGTCGGTACCCTCGAAAATGAAAAAGCCGCAGAAGAGATGGAGTATACCATTTCCGGACGTGTCGGGAAAACCCTTGAACCTTTGTTCAGACCTCTCGGTTTTGATTGGAAGATCGCAACTGAACAATCGGAGCTCTTGCCGCAAAAGAAGTCTTTGTCTCTCAGATGGGGATCCTTTATGCGGAAGGCGAAGCCGATGAGAAATCGGTTACACTGCGTGAAAAACTGGTGAAAAACTACACCCCGCTCCAGGCGTTCTGTGTAATGCTCTTCTGTCTGCTCTCCATCCCCTGTCTGGCAACGCTGGCAATCATCCGCCGCGAACTGAACTCATGGAAGATGACCTTCATCGAAGGCGCAGGATTGTTCCTGCTGGCATACATCATTACAATGGTGGTTTATCAGGTCGGTACAGTTCTCAAGATCGGAACAAATCTGATCGGATAACGTTTCTGAAAATCAGAAAAATTGGCTGCTGTGAATTTTTTACGGCAGCCTTTTTTTATGTCTTTCATCTTGAATTGCTGAGATTGAATCAAGCAATATCCTGCTTACAAAAAGACGGTAGATAAATAGTTGAAAGATCAAACGATATTTTTTATTATAAATGTTTTATAATATCGTTTAGTAATGTGTATTGTCATTTTATATCAAAAAATATCGTTTGATCTGATTATGTCTGTATCATGTCCGGTATCAAAAGTTTTGGCAAATTTTATGAAAAATTCTTTTATTCAGATAGGGTTGCAGTATTACATCTTTTATTGAAAAAATTACTGGAATAGAAAATCAGGAAAAACAGAATTTTTTTATCAAAGATCTGTTTTTCTGATTGAATATTAAAAAAATGGTATTATCTTAATGCGGAACAATTATCATCGGAGAAATGTCGATATAGGTAATTTTCAGACAGGAGGTTTTACTATGAAAAAGAAAATGATTGCAGCTATAACGTTACTTCCTCTGCTTGCCATGGCAGAAGATCTGCCAAAACACACAGTCGTGAAAAAAACTCTCGGATTAATGGATAAAGAGGCTTTTCTGAATTTTCTTTCCGGGACTACAGAAGTTGTGGCGGAACAATCTATGTTCGATGGGAAAAGTGCTGTTGCTGTTCTGGTTTTGACTTTCCTTGGCGGACTTGCATTGAACTTGACACCATGTGTATTGCCAATGATTCCGATAAACTTGACCATCATTGGAGCTGCTCAAAAAGAAAAACGTGGGCTGGGGATTTTACGAGCCTCGATTTATTCATTCGGAATGGTTCTGGCTTGTGGGATCACCGGGCTTGTTGCAGTGTTTGGCGGGGCATCATTGGGTGGCTTGGCTTCAACATGGTATTTCAACCTGATAGCTGCTATCGTGTTTATTGTCCTTGGAAGTTCCATGTTCAATCTCTTCAATATTGATTTCTCAAAGTATCAAGCCAAACTGAATACACCGTCTTCTGCCAAACTGATCGGTGTGTTCTTGCTTGGGGCTATGACTGCAATTCTTGCCGGAGCCTGTGTTGCCCCGGTTGTGATCGCAATCATGATTTATTCTGCCGGACTTTATGCTTCCGGGATTTGGTGGGGATTGATTCTGCCGTTTCTGCTTGGTTTTGGAATGGCGTTCCCATGGCCTCTGCTTGCTGCCGGGATCAGTTTCCTGCCGAAACCGGGCGGCTGGATGGTTCATGTCAAACACATTTTCGGTCTGTTGATTATTTTGATCGGGATCTATTATGGTGTTCAGGCGTGGAAAATCAAATTTCCGGAAAAAGATGTTCAGGCAACAACCCTGCATGAAGTCCTGGTCAAATCGAAGAAGTCCGGAAAACCGGTTTTTGTAGATTTCTATGCGGACTGGTGCAAAAATTGTGTTGCTATGGAAAAAACGGTATTTCAGGAACCGGATGTCAAGAAAAAATTGGAAGAGTATGAATTCATTAAAATTGATGCAACGAACACCAATGACCCGGAGATCAGAAAACTTTTGAAACAATATGATATTCCGGGGCTGCCTGCATATTTGATATTGCAGCCGGAGTAACTGCCGGAAAAAGAAAACCGTCGGAACGGATTGTTGCCGACGGTTTTTTTTATATACAGATCAAACTGTTATTTCTTCTTTTCCGGTTTCTTTCCGGGGAAGGGTTTCACGACCGGATTGGTGGAGCCGCAAAGGTCGTGATGCTTGCTTTCTCCTTCATAGGCGGAGATGTAATACATGTAAGCGCCTTTCGGGATTTTCGCTGTGATCGTATCGCCCTTGATTTCTGCAGGAACTGTTCCCCATTTCCGCAGATGATACTTGGCTTGTTTATTGTCCGCTGTATAGCAGAGAACAGCCTTTGTGATCCCTTTCCCGCGGGAAAGGATTTTACAGGAAGCAGTATCTCTATTCACTTTCATATCACTGAGTTTCGGAAGAGCCGGGACTTCTTTGGTTGTGTAATGCTTTGCCATTCGGAAACATGAGTCAAACTCAAATCCGATATGAGAGTGCGGCAGTTCGATCACAATGGATTTCGTATCGATCGTCGGACAGGTCTTGAAAGAATCTTTCAGCGTTCTCAGGTTCACATTCTGGTCATGGGTACTGACGACCCAGTAGAGAGGAATCTTTGCCGCATGAACAAATCTGCCGTTAAAGATCTTTTTATGATATTTTCTGTCACCGCAATAGATCAGGACTCCGCCATTGAAACGCTTGTCCAGAGATGCAAGCATCGTTCCGTACCAGCTGCCCCAGGAGAGCCCGACAAAGGCTGTTTTTTCAGGATTTACTTCTTTCAATGACCGCAGCAGCGAGTGTGCAACAGCCATGTTTGCCACATTGGAAATATGATCCTGACGTTTCCCGCCGGGCAGGGGGATCCGTTCAGCAATACTGTTGGTCGGAATATGTTTATGCTTCGGAACAGGCATTGTATTGTACCAGTCAATAGCGACAACGACAAAGCCTTTATCGACCCACATTTTAGTCCATCCGGGGAATGCTGTACCGCCGCCCCCGTGGATCAAAACGATTCCCGGATAACCGCCTTTCGGCATCGGTGTGGAGGGAATTCCGATATATGCAAAAAAATCTGCTTTTGTTTTTTCTTTCAGCGGCTTCGGGAATGCTGTGCCGAAATCTTTGTCATCAGCTTTCGGTCCGAACCCTTCCACGAGAACTCCACGCAGACCTTTTACCTGATGTTGTGCAGGTGCTTCACGGTAAGCCGGGACTTTTTCCACCATGGAAAAATCCCAATACTTTTCCGGATATTCTTTGAACGGATCCGGTTGTGCAGAAAGAACTGTTGCTGCCAACCCTGCAGTCACAATTGAAACTGTTTTTTTCATGATTTGGAAAACTCCTTGTATTCAGATTAGAATCCGAAACACTGGATTGTTGTTGTTTCATTGCCGGGGAATTTGTTTTTCCGGTCAACAATGATCAGCTGATTCAATGCTTTTTCCACATTATTATCATAGATCGTCGGCTGGATGGAGTTCAAATGGAAGCTCTTTCCGTCTCTGTCTATGATGGAGAGGTTAAAGCCGTAATAATCATATTTGCTGATATCAAATTTTGTATAATTTGTGATATGTCCGGCATAACCGTAAAGCCACTTGTAACCGTCTTTGGTACGTTCGCCATCGGAATACATGCAGTACTGGAAGCGGGGACCCCACCATGCGAGAGCTTTCAGGGCAAACTGCGGAACATCTCTGGGAGAAAGCAGGACCATGTTGATGTCACGGTCCGGGGTAAGATTGCCAAAACGTTCTCCTTTCCGGAAGTCGATGAGAAGCCGGATATTGTCTCTTCCGGTAATCCAGTAGGAGTTGTGATCAAGCTGATTGTCATAAACTCTTCCGGAGAGCCAGAGGTTTGCTCCGTCTTCTTTGATTTTGACGGTTCCGATCAAATCGCCTTCCGGACGGGTTCCGGCGTAAGAGGTATGTTCAGAATTGAAATTCCGTTCGCCTTTTTTTGGCTTTGCGGGAGCTTTGACTTCAAAATTGAGTTCACCGTTGACCGGTTTTACAACACGGGTGCGTGCAAGGTCAAGGATATAGAAACTGAGTTTGCCATCTGCAGTCTGCAAGTCGATCACAGCCTGTTTCTGATCGCCGACAACCAGTTTGTATGCCTTGTCAGATGCCGGAAGCGTCCAGCGGATCGTCTGATTTTTACGGATGGAAAATTCTTTGGACCCACGTTCACCATCCAGACTCCAAGTCAATTTGAATTTGGTATTTTCTTTTCCTTTGAACTTCAAAACGATTTTATCATTTTCAGCATTGAGGAAGAAATTGGTTCGTTTGACTTCCACAGGAACCGGAGCAGGAACAGGGGACAAAGCCCGTTTTCCGGTAAGTTTTCCGGCAGCATTCAGGTGGTGAAGAATGGTCCATGCAATACGGTACTGAGCTTCTCCAAAAGGATGAACCCCGTCAATTCGTGCGATCTGATTCGGTCCGAGGGTATCGTCATAGGCTTCCAGTTCTTCTGCAACAGGAAGAACAAGACAATTCTTTTCCTTTCCGATCTTCCGGATCACTTCGCCGAACTCTTCCAGTCCTTTTTTTGTGTACATTGGGCTGAAGAAAGAGGATACCCGTTCATCTGTCAGGGTAGGGGTGAACAGAATCACATCAGCTCCGAGACTCTGATAGTAGTTCACATGACGGAGAATGGATTTATGATATTTAGCAACTCTGTCGGAAAAATCCGGCTTGTGCGGATATTCATAGTGAATGATATTGTTCATTCCGAGCATGATAGAAACCATAGTCGGTTTTTCTGTCACCTTTTCCACACGGGAGGCATCCACGCCCCAGATGGCTTTGTTGACAAACTCGATTTTGTTGTCGGGATGGAAATGGTCAATGATCCGTTTGACAGCCGCACGGTAAGTGTCGGTATTGGTGATACTGTCTCCGACGAGCATCCAGCGTTCATTATTTTTGAAGTAAGAATTTCCGCCAGCCTGCAAAGCACAGGCAGCAAGAACACCAAGTACGGTTAAAAATTTTTTTCCCATAATTACTCCTTGTTTATTGTTTATATGAAGTTAATATAGCACATATAACAAAACAAAGCAAACCGGAAAAAGGAAAATATCGAAAAAAGATTACAAATCGTTACGTTTTGCCCAGTTTGCCAAACGTTCCAGATGTCCGGGAATATCCAAGTGCTGCGGACAGACTGCGGTACAGCATTCACACTTGACACAATCTGCGGGCGTATGCTTTTCTGTCAGCCAGCGGTAAGTATGAACAATCCCATTCACTTTTCCGAAGAGTTGAGCGTTGTTGAGAACAGAGATAAAACCGGGGATCGGCAATTCGAGCGGACATGCCGGAACACAATATTTGCATCCGGTACATTCCACCAGCGGGATCCGTGTCATATATGCCCGGAGTTTTCCCAACGCCTTGAGTTCATCATCGGAGAGCGGCTGGAACTCTTTCATCAGAGCAGTGTTATCGATCATCTGCTCCATGGTGGAAATGCCGCTGAGAACGGTATCGACCCCCTCCAGACCGGCTGCGAAACGGATCGCCCATGAAGCAACACTCCGTTCCGGTGCGGCTGCTTTCAGGATCTCTGCACCTTCTGCCGGAAGATTTGCAAGCATTCCCCCTTTGACGGGTTCCATGATCAGGATTTTTTTCCCGTGTTTCCGTGCAGTTTCATAGCAAAGACGGGATCGGATGGAGGGGCTTTCCCAGTCGATATAGTTGATCTGAAGCTGAACAAAATCCACTTCCGGATATTGAGTCAGGACTTTATCCAGCAGTTCCGGTGTTCCGTGGAAGGAAAATCCTGCTTCCCGGACCAAACCTTCCGCTTTTTTCTGAAAGATGAAGTCAAAATATTTTTTATCTTCCGCAACGGTATAGATCTTGTCTTCCACAGAATGAAGAAGATAACGGTCAAAGTATTCAGCCTGAGTGACTTGCAGCTGTTTCTGAAAGAACTCTTCCGCTGTCATTCCTTCCGGGATCCTCCAGGATGTCAGTTTGTCTGCAATCTCGAAAGAATCCCGTTTATGCCGTTTTACAATGCAGTCACGGACAGCTGCTTCTGATTGGGCATCATGATAAAGTTCTGCAGTGTCGAATCTGCGGAATCCCTGCTCAAGGAAAAAATCGACCAGACGGTTTGTTTCGTTGTAATCAATTTTTTTGCTTCCGTCAACCGGAAGACGCATCATTCCAAGAGCAAGTTCTTTTCTCATGATTCAATCCATCCTCAACTGAAAGAAATCAATATTCTCTGTCGTCGCCGTAGCCGTAATGTTCCACAACGTAGTCGACATCTTTGTCGCCTCTGCCGGAGCAGGTTGCCAGAATGGAACCGTAGGGATGTTCCTTTGCCCACTTGATGGCATAAGCGATTGCGTGAGAGCTTTCCAATGCGGGGATGATTCCTTCGTAACGGGAGAGCATGAAGAATGCGTTCACAGCTTCTTCGTCAGATGCTGTTACATACTTGACTCTTCCGAGGTCATGCCAGAATGCGTGTTCCGGACCGACTGCCTGATAATCCAAACCGCTGGCGATGGAGTAGACAGGATCAGCTTCGCCTTTTTCGTCTGCGAGGACATAGGAGTGGAATCCATGAAGATCTCCGGGTTTTCCATAGTTGATGGAAGCTGCGTGTTCCCCTTTTGCCGCACCGCGTCCGAGGGGTTCGACACCATAGATATCAACAGGATCGTTCAGGTAGGCACAGAAAGAACCGGCAGCATTGGAACCGCCTCCGACACATGCACAGACAGCATCAGGGAGATGACCGGTCATATCAAGGAACTGCTGACGGGATTCATCGCCGATACATGCCTGGAAATCGCGAACCATCAGCGGGAAGGGATGCGGACCTGCGGCTGTACCGATGCAGTAGATGGAGTCTTTATAATTTCTTGCATAGGATTCAAATGCAGAGTCGACCGCTTCTTTCAGAGCCTTCTGTCCATGGGAGACAGGAATCACCTTTGCGCCCAGAATTTTCATACGGGTCACGTTGGGGGCCTGTTTGGCGATATCGACTTCGCCCATGTGGATTTCACATTCCAAACCGAAGTAGGCTGCTGCAGTTGCAAGAGCGACCCCATGCTGTCCGGCACCGGTTTCAGCGATGATCCGCTTCTTGCCCATATATTTT
>SUVT01000083.1 GCA_015061845.1 Lentisphaerota bacterium | reverse complement strand
CAAAGCCGGAAGAGTGTAAAGTTTTTTGTATTCCGGGTCACCGGCATTGAGCTTCTTCAAAACTGATGCCAGAGTTTCCCCGCGCAGAAGCTTCATTGTGAAATAAGGAGCTCCGTTTGCATCAATTCCGATATCGTGAACAGGGACAATGTTCGGGTGTTCCAGACTTGCTGTAATGCGCGCTTCATCAATAAAGCGGCGGGAATCGATTGCCGGACGGTTTGCAGCATCCGGAAACACTGCCATTGCAATGTCACGCATGGTGTCACGGTCCTTGACCTGAATCACCATTTTCATGCCGCCGCGCCCGATACTCTTACGGAAAATATATTTTTCCTGGGGCTTCTGCGTAAGTTTGGGGCAATTATTTTCCCCGTTTTTTAAACCTGAAGACTCCGGAGCGGATCGTCCCATTTCAGAGACGATCCGTTTGGAAGAGGATAAAAGATCCATATCAATACGGACCGTTTTCTCTTGCTCGCCGTTGGGGGCGGAACCCGGATTGTGCGCAGGGTCTTCGCTCATTACGGTTGTTCTCCGGAGTTCAGCTGTGTCAGAAAATGAACTTCACGTCAGCAAGTCTGCGAGAGAATTCATCCAGAACAGCTTTTTCTGCAGCATCGCCGCCGCGGGCAACAAAGGTTGCACTGAAGCGGACATAACGTCCGGCATCATCCCAGGGCACGGTGCTGATAAGTTTATTATGGATCAGCCACTGGCTGAAATCTTCGCCGGTAGCAAACTGTGTTCCGTCAGAAGCAGCTTTCGGAGCTTCCACATAAAGGTAGAAGGATCCGGCGGGAACTTTTGCATTGAAACCGATCTTCTTCAGGGTGTCGACCATGCTGGTCAGACGGCGCTGATATTTTTCGCTGATGGCAGGGGTGATCGCTTCCTGATCATCGAGTGCTGCGATAGCAGCCTTCTGGATCGCAATGAACTGTCCGCTGTCTGCGTTATCCTTGACGGTTGCGAAAGCCTTGACTGCAAGAGCGTTACCGCAAACCCAGCTGAGACGCCATCCGGTCATATTGAAGCCCTTGGACATACTGTGGAGTTCCACTGCAACATCTTTTGCTCCGGGGAGAGAAAGGATACTCAGCGGTTTGCCTTTGAAGTTCAGGGGAGCATAAGCGGCATCACTGACGATCAGGATGTTGTTCTTCTTTGCAAATTCAATTGCCTTTGCGAAGAATTCCGGTGTAGCAGAAGCACCTGTGGGGTTGTTGGGATAGTTCAGGTAAAGCAGTTTTGCTTTCTTGCACTGTTCCGGTGTCAGGCTGTCAAGATCAGGCATAAAACCGTTCTTTTCCAGCAGAGGGAGCTTGATCACTTCGCCGCCGAGGTAGGAGGTCCAGGTTCCGAGAACAGGATATCCGGGGATGGTGATGATGGTTGCATCGCCGGGGTTGATGAAACATGCGGGAAGAAGAGAGAGGGCAGATTTGCTTCCGATCGCGTGGCAAACTTCGGTATCTGCATCCAGTTCCACACCGTAAAGACTCTTCATGTAACGGACGACTGCTTCTTTGAAGTCGCTGATCCCGTTATCTGCGTAAATACGGTTTTCCCACTTTTCTACTTCTTTCTTCATTGCTTCCACAACGCTGGGGAATGCCATATCATCGGGTTCACCAACGCCCATGTCGATGAGTTCGACACCGGGATTTGCTGCAGATGCAGCGCGTTTTGCACGTTTGATCTTTTCAAATTTGTAGATCTGGGTGTCTTTTCCAAACCGGTTTCCGCCGATTCTTTCGGCGAACATCTCCTGAAGCATGCTTTCTTCCATGGTTTGTCTTCCTTCTATAATGAGGTTATTTGTTTTCGATGTAAGTGCCTTCTTCCTTCGCCTTGGCGTAACGCATCCGTTTCCGCTCAAGTTCGTTCAGGAATTTTTTACGCAGACGGACAAAGTGCGGAGTCGTTTCCACATATTCGTCGTCATCAATATATTCCAACGCTTCTTCCAGACTCATCTTCTGGGCAGGAGCGATTTTCATGTTACGGTCAGAACCGGCAGCACGCATATTGGAAAGTTTCTTTTCGCGCTGAACGTTCACTTCAAGATCGCCTTCTTTGCAATGTTCGCCGACGATCATACCTTCGTAGGTATCTTCACCGGGTTCGATGAAGAAAATACCGCGCTGCTGAAGACCGTCAATTGCATAGGGAATTGCTTTTCCTTCGCCCATACTCACCAGTACACCGTTGATACGGCTGGGGATCTCACCCTTGTGGGGTGCATAACGATCGAACCGGTGAGACATGATTGCCTGTCCGGCAGAGACGTTCATGACTTTGCTTCTCAGCCCGATGATACCGCGGGTCGGGATCATGAACTGCAGGAACTGACGGGTTCCGCGCTGTTCCATCTTGATCATTTCGCCCTTGCGGAGTCCCACAAGTTCGATGATCTTTCCGGTGCAGCCATCGGGGGAGTCAACGGTCAATTCTTCGATCGGTTCGTGCTTGACACCGTCGATTGTCTTGAAGATCACCTGCGGCTGGGTAATGGTCAATTCGTATCCTTCCCGGCGCATATTTTCGATCAGAACAGAGAGATGCAGGATACCGCGTCCGCTCACATTGAACGCATCGGTTCCGGTATCTTCGATCCGGATCGCCACATCACGTTCCGCTTCTTTGAAGAGACGTTCCCGGATGTGGCGGCTGCTGATGAATTTACCGTCGCGCCCGAAGAACGGGGAGTCGTTCACGCGGAACATCATGGAAAGCGTGGGTTCGTCGATGGCGATCGGCGGCATTGCTTCCGGCACTTCTGCAGATGCAATGGTATCACTGATATCGATACCTTCGATCCCGACAACTGCACAAAGGTCACCGCATTCGATGCTGTCGACTTCCTTGCGTTCGATTCCCTGGAAGGTAAAAATCTGCTTGATATTGGCATTAACGGTTTTTCCGTCACGTTTAATAAGCACCAGAGGTTCATCCAGTTTCAGAGTACCGCGGTTGACGCGTCCGATTCCGATACGTCCCACATAGTCATTGTAGTCGAGCGTGGAGATCTGCATCTGAACTGCGCCTTCCTGAACCGGCGGCGGGGGGATATGATCGATCATGGCATCCATCAGAGGAACGATAGAATCGCGTTTTCCGTTTTCAAAATCATCTGTTGCCCAGCCGTCTCTGCCACTGGCGAAGAGGATCGGGAAGTTGATCTGTTCATCGGTTGCATTGAGATCCATAAAGAGTTCCAGAACTTCGTCCACGACCTCATTTACACGGGCATCGGGACGGTCGACTTTATTGACAACAACGATGATTTTGAGTCCGAGAGCCAGAGCTTTATCCAGCACAAACCGGGTCTGGGGCAGCGGACCTTCTGCGGCATCCACAAGAAGCAATGCGCCGTCAGCAAGGTTCAAAACGCGCTCCACCTGTCCGCCGAAGTCACTGTGTCCCGGGGTGTCGATCACATTGATCTTGGTGTCACGATAGTTCAAACTGATGTTTTTGGCAAGAATCGTGATCCCGCGTTCCCGTTCCAAATCGTTGCTGTCCATGAAACGGGTATTCATTTCCTGATTTTCACGGAAGAGTTTTGACTGTTTGATCAACTGGTCGACCAGCGTAGTCTTTCCGTGGTCAACGTGAGCAATAATAGCTACATTTCTGATGTTCTGATTTCCCATAATCCTGTCATGGAACCTTTTTGTTGATATCTATATTTTACCGGCAGCCGCACAATTACAGCTATTCAATCTTACCTTCCGGTGTCTCCTGAATTTTTGGAATACTTAATATATCACGTTTTTGCTGATTTTTCAAGGAGATTTTTTATTCTTACAGAGGATAATTTCAGAGTTTTTTATATTTTCCGCCTGCCATAAAAAAAAGAAAAGCCGCACAATTTTCATGTGCGGCTCATAAATCAAACTCTTACAAAGAAGAATCAGGGAAGATTGGATTCGACATCTTCAACAATGTCAAGCCAGTTTTCAAGGACTTCGATAACTTCTTCCTTGCTGTACTTGGCATATTCAGGTTCACTATCCTTCTTATCTTTCTTTTCCTTCTTAGCGTCTTTGTCTTCATCTTTTTTCAGCTTTGTGGGCAGAGCATACTTGACACCATCAAATCCGAGAATACCAGACATGAGAAGAACCTTATCAACATCATTGGATTCAAGTTTTTTCAGAGCTTTTTCGATGTTCTTTTTATTGATTTCTTTACCATCAAGAATGGTGATCTTGTCTTTGCCGTCCTTGATAATAACGGTACCAACAGAACGGAAATAGGTAACACGGCTCAGGTTAACATAACCCTGTTCTTCAACATACTGCCAGTGGCTCGGAGCTCTTCCGCAACCGGCGAGAAAGACGACTGCAACACATGCAGCCACAACGGACATGATAAATTTACCCATTCTAACAAACCTCCTTAGTTTTTTTTGTTGTATTAAAATGGAAAATACTGATAACTCTATAACTAATATAATACCATGTTAAACAAAATGCAAGTCTGACAGCAAGAAAAAAATAGAAAAAGATACAGCTTTGATTTTTTCACATATAAATTTGATCGGACAAAGTTGCAGATATTGCTGTCATCTGCAATCGGCAATCAATTCCATAAGATGACTGTAAATTATTGATTAAGTGAGGAAACCATTTGGGATGAAAAAAAGTCATTGAAAGACTTGCATTTTTCAGACTGGACGGTATAGTAGAGAAAACTCAAAAAACTGGAGGTTAATTATGCTTGGTTCTCTTGATGATCTTATGAAACCGCCCGTAGGAAAAACATTCAGTGTCAGCCCGGAAAATGTTTTCGGAAAAGTTGGTGCCGGAGGAATGGATATTCCGGGCATGGAAGCAGTCGAAGATGTGAAAGCCATCGGACAGTGCCCTGATCTGGAAGATCCGCACCCGTCCCGTGAACTCGGTCAAGGCTGGAAGGTCCGCCCGTGGATTTATCTGGAACCCCACAAGGAAACCACGATTTTTGACCGGGAAGGCAGCGGTGTGATCCGTCATTTCTGGATCACTTTCTATGAAAAATATCTGAGACAAATCATTATCCGCATGTACTGGGATCATGAAACCACCCCAAGTGTGGAAGTTCCGCTGGGAGATCTTTTCTGCAATGCACCGGGATACTATGGCGAAATCCAGTCTCTTGCGGTGTGTATCAACCCGGCAAAGGCGCAGAATCTTTATCTGCCCATGCCTTACCGGAAACACGGCAGGATCACACTGGAACTGCTGAATGATGAACCAGCAAAATCCATTTATTATACGATCAACGGAACAGACGAACCTGTTCCTGAAGATGCGCTTTATTTCCACGCCTCTTTCCGACGCACAAATCCGGTGAAGTACGGCGAAGATTTTGTCATTGCTGACGGCATCCGCGGCAAGGGCCGTTTTGCCGGATGTTACCTCACCTGGCAGCAGAACAACAAAGGCTGGTGGGGCGAAGGGGAAGTCAAAATGTTCATCGACGGCGATACAGATTTTCCGTCCATCTGCGGAACCGGAACAGAAGATTATTTCTGCGGAGCATGGTGCTTTGCTGACAGAACTTTCAGTTCCCCCTACTCCGGTTATCATTGCGGCGGAACAGCCGAAACCGGAAGACGACATGCGCTCTACCGGTTCCATCTTACGGATCCGGTCTGGTTCCAGTCTGAATTCAAGGCAACGGTTCAGACTCTCGGTTGGCGTTCAGAACATCGCTTCCTGCCGCTGCAGGACGATCTTTCCTGTGTCGCCTACTGGTATCAGACAGAACCCCATGCTCCTTTGCCGGAACTGCCTGATCGTAACGGTCTGGAAGTTATCTGATTTCCAAAGAGTTTGTGCGTGACCGGGGGACTGCCTCCCCGGTCACTTTTGAAGAAAACTATTCCAATCTGCGCAGAACGCCCGGTGGAGTACCGGTGTGCCGGCGGATCACTTTTGTGAAATAGTTATGACTGGAGTAGCCGCACAATTCAGCGATTTGATTGATTGGTGTATCGGTTTGTTTGATAAGATACAATGCCTTTTTCAGACGGCAGCTTGAGAGGTATTGAACGAGTGTGATTTTCTGACTTGATGAGAACATTCTGCTGAGGATCGAACGGTTTACATTCAGAAGAGTGGAGATTTTTTCCACATTCAGTGCCGGATCCTGAAAATTCTCTTCGATCAAACGGATCGCCTGTTCAACGAGGTCCGGATTTCCGGAACGCTCCGGAGTCGATGCCAGTGTTAAAATCTCAAACGCTGTCTTGAGGTTATCCAATTGTATTTCCAGCTGAGGAATCTCAATATTCATTCTTACTTTCCGGAAGAGATGCTGGGGACAAACACCGCTCTGGTTGATTCCGGTTTTCAAGTTCAATCCATCGAACAGTATCTTTGCATCCGGACCGTCAAGAGTGATCCAGCAATAATGAAAAACTTTACCATGACATGCGATTTGATGCGTTGAACCTGCTGGATAATACCAGACTTGTCCCGGACGCAAAAGACTGCGTTTTCCTTCCAGCATAAAAGAACCGATCCCATCAATGCACCAGAAAATTTCCGGAAAATCTGCCCGTTTGGTTGGCAATACTTCACCATCTTCCAGACGGAAAATTCCCACCGATCGAACATAAAAGCGGGTGTTCATCTTATAAACTGCATAGGCAAAATCTTTATATCCGCCATCCATAAAAACAAAATTCCTTTATTTTGTCACAAAATTACCATTTACATTTTTGTGTTTTGTGGTATATTAATATGAATAAAGATTTCCGTCTGGTGTTTTTCTACCATAAAATAACCAACCGGAACAACAAAGTCAAGCAGAAAACAAAAATAAATATAAAAAAATCATGGAGGATGTATGAATATTCAACTGCTTAATGGAATTTGGGAATTTGCCCTGATCCCAGACTACGGCACAGAGCCGGAGTACAACACTTTTACAACCGTTCCCGGCTGTTTTGACACCCGCCCGGGTGAATTCGGAGAGCGCAAAGTCGGCTGCTATCGCAAAAAAGTAACTGTTTCCGGCGGGAAAGTCATGCTGACCATTGCCGGATGCGGCATCCACAGCGAAGTTTTCTGGGATGGTGTTTCCGTCGGAAAAAGCGTTTTACCCTACAACCGGGAAGAGTACATCTTTGATTCCGGAGATGCCGGGGAACATGTTCTCACGATCAAGGTCGACAATTTTGTTCCGGACGATCCCGGAGAACAGTTCAAGAAATTTTATGATTTCTATGCGTTCGGCGGCATTTACAGCGATGTCACTCTGACAGAATTTGAAGCTAATGACATCCGTTATATTGAAGTCATTCCGCAGAGTTATGAAACCGGGGAAGTCAAGATCAAAGTGGAACCCTTTGAAAAAGCTCCTGCGGCATTAAAAATCTCATTCGATGGCAAAGCTGCAAAAGAGATGCCCTACACGGAAGAGTTCTCCTGTATTGTTCCTGATTTCAAGTTGTGGAGTCCGGAAGAACCGAACCTGCATACAGTTACCATCAACGGAAAAACCGTTTCTTTCGGGATCAGAATTCTTGATTGGAGCACTCAGGAGTTCAAACTGAACGGAAAACCACTGAAACTGGTCGGCTGCAACCGCCATGAATCTCATCCGGAATTCGGAGCAGCCACACCGGAAAATCTGATTCTGAATGACCTTCTTCTGATCAAACAGGAAGGCTTCAACTTCATCCGGGGCAGTCACTATCCGCAGCGGGAAATCATGCTGGAACTCTGCGACAAACTGGGGCTGCTCGTCTGGGAAGAAGCTCTCGGCTGGGGCAACAAGCCGGAAGAATTGGGCGATGCGAACTTCATCGCACGGCAGGAACAGCAGTGCCGGAACATGGTCCGCAAGAGCATCAACCACCCCTGCGTGATCATCTGGGGATTTCTCAATGAATGTGCAAGCAATCACGACAACGCCCGTGTGATCATTGCAAAACTCAAGGCGGCGATCAATGCTCTTGACACCTCCCGTCCGGTGACATTTGCCACGAATCGCCCCCGGAAAGATATCTGTTTTGATCTGGTGGATCTTCTTACGATCAACATTTATCCCGGCTGGTACGACATCGTTTGCAAACCCGATGGGATCGGGGAAGTTCTGCCGACGCTTGATGAATTTGCAGAACAGTTCAAAGATATTCAGAAACCGCTGATCGTCAGTGAAATCGGAGCAGCAGCGATCTACGGAGACCACTCCGGTTACCGCTGGAGCGAAAATTACCAGTCACGTCTGCTGGAAACCGTCGTGAACGGGATCCTTGACAGAAAACACTATACCGGTGTCGCGCTCTGGCTCTTCTGCGATGCCAATACTTATATTGAAACAGAACACTTCTTCGGCAGACCCCGCGGTTTCAATAACAAGGGGATGCTGAATGAATACCGGAAACCGAAAATTTCATGGTATAAACTTCGTGAACTGCTGCGGGAACGCGGCTTTGCAAAATAAAATAAGGAAGTGAGAAATCTTATGAAAAACATTTTATCCATCTTTTTACTCGTGGCAGCAGCAATGCTTGCAGCTGCACCGCTGAAACTTGCTGAAAACGGAAAAACGGACTATTCCATCGTTGTTCCCCCCCATGCAAGCAATGTAGATAAATATGCAGCTCAGGAGCTTGCATTTTTCCTGAAAGAGATCACCGGAGCGCAGTTTCCCATCGTAAATTCTGCAAAATCACCGGCGATCTATGTCGGGGCATCCAAAGTCTCTCTTCCTGATGATGTGTGCAAGATCGTAACTTCCGGCAAAGATCTGCGTCTTTACGGCGGCGGAGTTCACGGCACACTCTGGGCTGTTTATGAACTGCTGGAAAACTCCTTCGGTTGTATGTTCCTTAACGGATTCGGTGATTTTTACGCTCCGAAAAAAGCTGTTCTGACTTTGCCTGACACCAATAAAAAGGTGCAGTATGCGTTCCGTGCGCGTGCGATCATGATTTACTTTTACAAAGATGGCGATACCGCTGCTGTCTCCCATTACCGCAACCGTCAGAACCTTCTGCTGAAATCTCATAACCATCCTCACAATCCCGGAAAAAACAAAGGGATTGAGAACTTTCAGGATATCTTTACCAGCACTCACAGTCTCGGACAGCTGATCCCCGCCGGGGTCAAGGAAGTCAAGACAGGATATCATGCCGGAACCGGGATCCTGGATGCACTTCCGGAACTGAGAGACAAAAAATATTTCATCACAAATCCTGAATTTTTCTCAATGAATGACAAAGGACAGCGTGTTCCCAACCGCCAGCTTTGCTTCTCCAATCCGGCACTCCGGAAAGAGCTGCAGAAGAATGTCCGGATGTATTATGACAGAATGTTCAAGAAAACCGGTTTGAAAGGACATGTTGACATCAGCTGCAACGACACTGCATACCGTCTTTGTTTCTGCAAAAACTGTGTTGCCATGGAAAAGAAATACGGTACAGCAGGAGCACCGTTGATCTATACTCTGATCGAACTTGCAAAAAACAATCCGGATATCACGTTCCGGACACTTGCTTATCAGAGAACCCAGTCTCAGAAACCGCCCACAGGCATGGGCAAGATCCCGGAAAACCTGCTTATCATTTTTGCCCCCATCAACGGCGATTATGCCAACCCGCTTGACCGCGGCAAAGAAAACAAAATTGATTATGCAGACTTCAAAGGATGGGTGAAACTGACCCGCTTCATGCTGTTCTGGTACTATCCCAATGTCTACAACCGTTCTCCGGAAAAATTCTTCCTGGAACCGCCCAACGGAGCAATCAAACGGATTGCCAGAGATATTCAGATCATGCGTGACCATCAGATCCTCGGAACATATTTTGAACATGATGCAGGAGGAATCACCTACTGCACCAACTTCTCCGAAATGCAGGCATGGATCATGCTGAAGCTGTTCCAGAACCCGGATCAGGATCTGGATTCCCTCATCACAAAATACCTGAATGTCTATTACGGTCCTGCAGCCCCGATCCTCAAAAAATATCACAGCGAACTGGTTGCAGAATTGGATAAATACACTGCAGCCGGTGGAATGTGGAACTACCGTTCGATCGATGCAGTATATCTCACAAAAAACAATCTTCTGCGCTGGGACAAGATGCTTGATGAAGCAGAAAAGACCGTCAGCGGTGAATATGCGTTCCGTGTAAGACTGCTCCGGATGGGACTTGACAACGTTATTGTTGCAAAGATCGATCATCAGTCCGATATGCGGATCGCCCGGCTCAAAAAGACTTTGCAGGAACTTGAATCCAAACGCGCTGTCAAGGTGAATTGGAAGAAATTTGAAACCTGGTGCAATCACATGAAAAACCGCAGCGGGGAAACTCCGCTTCCGGTTGAGTTTGCTGCAATTTCCGGTGCGATCGTTCTTCCGGTTCCCGAAAGAGGGGCAACTGTTGTTCCGCTGAAAGGTGCAAATCTCGGCAGAGCATTCAAGGAAAAACGCGCACCCGGAAAGAATTTCTCCATGGGACTTTACGATCAGGTCTCAAAGAAATATCCGGCTTACAAGAACTTCAAAAAAGGCGATATCGGAAGAAATTTTGAGTTCTATCTCATCAACAGCAAACCCGTTACACTGACTCCTTCCACGCTCTGTTTCGGCGGCAGCTGGAGACTCAACTACTTCGTTGGAAAAGCAGCGGTCAGCAGAGATGATGCAAACTCCCTCAAGCGGGAATTCTATATCTTCGTCTCTCTCCGGGAAGAGGCTGACGGAACTATTTACAGTGACAGAGCTTGTGTCATTCCTGCCGACAGATGTCCCGGCTCCCTGCTGGTTCCCAGAGAACCCGGAAAAACTTCTCTTCCGGAATCTCTCCGCAGCATTCCCGGACTGATTGAAATCACCGTCGCCAAAACAGCAAAGGCAAAAGTGGAGGATCCTGCAGCGAACTTCTATCGTGCCCTTGCCGAAAAATGGGATGGAAAAGCAACATTCCGTATGGGAATTTATCATGGGAAGACCAAAACTTACAGCTCCACCCGTATTCTCAAGGCGGCAGAAGTTCCGGCTGATGGAAAATATCATCTGGTGCGACTCAACAAAGTACCTGATTCGATCGTGAAACATGACGTTTTCTTTGCAGGTGCATGGAAGATGGCTTTCCAGATCGGATGGAACACAAAACCGGATACAAAATATATCGTTTTCGTCTCCCTCAAACGGGAAGCAAACCGTCTTCTCTGCGACAAACTTGTCCTTGTTCCGGGAGATAAATGTCCGGCAGAGTTAAAGTAAGTTACTGTAAAAGGAGAAATCTTCATGGATAAATCGAAGATAGAAGCATTTGCCAAAATTCCCCAGCCGCCGCAAAGCGACTGGGGTTTCATAGAGGACATCAAATCACCGCTGGAATATCATTTTGACGATTCCCGCGGCTGCGATGCCGGAGGGAACAGCGATTGTCTGAACAACGGACTCAAAATCATCACAGAATTCAGCGGAACGCTCCCTGAAACGGCATTTGTCTCTCTGCGCCGCGTTTTGAATGCAAAAGGGATCGCTGAAACAGAAAACGGTTATCCGCTGCTTATTCAGGATGCTCCGGAATTTGCCCATGAAGAGTACGAGCTTATCACAAAACCGGATTCAGCAACGATCCGGACGAAAGATACAGACGGCTTGCGCCGGGCAATCTATGCGCTGGAAGATCAAATCTGTGCCGCTGCAGGGAAATCCGTCATGCCCTGCACCATCCGGAAAAAACCGTTTGTCAAACACCGGATCTCCCGTTGTTTCTTCGGTCCGACATACCGTCCGCCTTATTTCATTGACGAATTGACCAATGATGTGGATTACTATCCCGAAGAGTACCTGAACAAGCTCGCCCATGAAGGCGTGAATGGTTTGTGGCTGACCGTTTATCTGCGGGATTACCCCACGACCATTATGCCCGGACACGGAAAAGATGCAGAAAAGCGTTATGCAAAGCTGCGGAAAGTCGTGGAAAAATGTCTCTCTTACGGAATCCGGATCTATCTGTTCATGAGCGAACCGAAACTCTGGGGAACGGAATACTTCACCCTGCCCGAATCTGATGCTGCACTGCACCCGGAACTGGTGGGATTCAAGATCCGGAACTGGGGTTTCTTCTGCACCTCAACGGAAGCCGGAAAACAATATTTCCGCGATACCGTCGGCGCACTGTTCTCCAATGTTCCGTCTCTGGGCGGAATCATCAACATCATGTACGGCGAAGATAACGGTAGCTGTGTTTCGTCCAACCAGATCTATCCCGGAACACCGGAAAATCAGGATTGTCCGCTCTGCAGCAAAAAACGCACCGAAGATGTCTATGCGGAACTGGCGGCATTGATCAGCGAAACCATGCACAAATATAATCCGGATGCGGAATATATCGGCTGGTTCTATGCCCCCGGACAGCGTGATGGCTCTGAACAGGGCGAACGGCTCCGCAGTATCGCAGAAGCATTTCCGGAAGATTGCACTTTCATGCTGAATTTTGAATCCGGCGGAAAAGTGGAACAGCTTGGTAAACTCCGCACTGTTCAGGATTATTCTCTGGCATTTGTAGGTCCTTCCGAAACATTCCGGAAGTCAACGGAACGGAAAGGGAAAACCGGAGCAAAACTTCAGGTGGGCTGTTCCCATGAAGATGCTGCTGTTCCTTTCATCCCCGTCCCGGAAAATATCTATGACAAATACCGCTTTATGTCGGAACACAATGTTACGGCGGCGATGCAGTGCTGGTATTTCGGGAACTATCCGGGATTGATGAACCGGGCTGCCGGTGCGATGTCATTCCTCCCGCTTCCGGAAAACGGATTGGCGTTTCTGGAAGAACTTGCCCGTCCGGAATGGCGGAAAGATGCCCCTGAAGTGGCAAAAGCATGGCATGAATTTTCCATGGCATACCGTCAGTTTCCCGGCAATATCGCCTTTGAATGGTACGGACCACTGCATAACTGCATCGTCTGGCCCCTTCACTTGTTCCCGGTAAACGAACCCATCGCCCCCAGCTGGATCCTGAAGCAGTTCCCGGAAGTCAGCGGTGACCGCATCGGAGAAACGCTCGGGTTCGGACATACTCTGGAAGAAGCTCTCACGCTTTGCAGAAAGATGAATGAACTCTGGCAGCAGGGAATGGAACGGTTGAAAAGACTTCTTCCGTTCTATCAGGACAACCCGCCGCGACTGGCAGATATCTCTCTCGCCGGAGCTGTCGGACTTCAGATGAAAAGCTGCTGCAATCTGCTGGAGTTTTATTTCCTGCGGGATGATATGCTCTATACAAAACAGGATCATCTTTCCCGTATGGCTGAAATCGTCCGTTCAGAGATCGCCAACACGGAAGAGATGCTTTCTCTCTGCCGGAAAGATCACCGTCTGGGCTATCATTCCGAAGCGGAAGGATATCTTTTCTTCCCCGAAAAGCTGGAAAAACGGATCGGGCTTCTCAATGATCTTCTGGAAAAAGATTTCCCTGCATTCAAACTTGATTCTCCGCTTCTGGATGAGTTTACCGGACGCACCATGACCGGAAAAGTTGCCAAGTATGGAGAAAAGCATTCCATGGAAAACGGTACGAGCTGGCTTTGCCGGAAGGAAGGCTCCAAACTCTTCTTTGAACTGGAAGGTATGGAAAACCGGGATTGCACCGTTTTTCTGGAACTGAACCGGAACCATCCGCCGCTCAAGATCTTTTTCAAGAAAGAGGGAACCATCGGAACCGGCGGAACGGTTTTCCTCACACCGCCGGATTACCGCATCAAAAAAGAAAACGGCTTGTTCACTTTTGAGGTGGATCTGGCTGAATTTTCCGGATTCCTGCGGGATGGTGTACCTCTGCGGTTCAACGTTTGCGGCGATAATTTTGCATGGGTAAAACATGAAAAACTCCCGTCACGGCTGATGTTCGGCGATACCAACTGGAACTGTGCCGGATGGCTAACGGAGTGATTCTGTTTCAAAACTCCAGCGGCAGGTGCATCTGCACACACGGAACGGGAGCGGCAGGTTTGTAAGATTTCTGTTTGTTCTTGCATAAAAGAGCGATCAATTTTTTCAACATGGCTGTATCCTTTCGTCTTTTCAAGGAGATTTCTTCGGAGATCTCCTTGATTTTTTATTCTGAGAGTAATATATTACCTGCAAAGAGACATTATCCGTCCACTCTGAAAATAATTTTGAAAAAAAGTGAAAAAAATTATGCCGATGCAAAAAAATCAGCTGCACCGTCTGATGCGGATCGCGGCACTGTTGAAAGAAAACCGTTACCCGAACTCCAAAACGCTGATCGAAGAGTTCCGCCGGATCTCAGTGGAGGAGGGTTTGGAAATCAAGTGTGTCAAGAAAACCGTTCTGCGGGATATGAAACTGCTGGAAACAGAATTCGATTGTCCGCTTGCATTTGATCGTGCCCGGAACGGATATTATCTGACTCATCACGGCTGGGATTTCATTGCTCCGGCATTATTGGATGAGAATGAGATGATCGCCTCGGTTATCGGTGCAAGAATTGCGGAAGAGATCTTCCCAGCCCCGATCAAAAACAAAATCAGAAATGCCGTTGATACTCTTCTGCAGCAGAATAATCCGGACTTTCTTGATACGGCAAATCTGCAGAGTCTTTTCATTCTTTCCGGACTTTATACGAACCTGAATCCGGAAATCTTTCTCACCATCTTCACCGGATGGCAGGAACAGAAATGTGTTAAAGTCTATTATGAAGATTACGATGGAAAAGTGACGAGCCGTTATTTTGAGCCGCACACACTGGTCTTTTACCAGAACAGTTGGTACAGCAAAGGGTTCTGCCGTTTGAAAAATGCGGTCCGGACGTTTTCTTTATCCCGCATCAAACGGGCGGAACTGACAATGTTTGACTTTGAACCGGAAAAAGAGATCATCAAATCGGTCAACACCGATGATTTTCTGGGATTTCAGAAAATCAAAAATGTCAAGCTGAAAATATCGGATCACATCAGAGAAAAACTTCAGGCTCTCCCGTTGCACAGTCAGCAGAAATTCCTGAAAAACGGAACGGTCAAAATCCCATCGGTCTCCAAAGAGGTACTGTTCCCGTTCCTGCTCGCATCCCGGGGGGAAGCGGTTCTGCTGGAACCTGTTGAACTGCGGAAAGAACTCAAAGAAGAACTGAAAAAAATGCTTTCAGCCTATAAATAAAATTGTGGGACTGCTGCAAAACTGAACTTTTTTGAAAGCGAAAACTCACTGCAAAGTCTCATAAAAAAAATGACATCTTTGCATACAGCTTTGCAACAGCCTCCGTCAATGATTTCAGATTCCCTTGATTTCAGAAATCCGGGTCATCAAAGTATGACTTTCACCGGGTTTGAGGATATAAGCACCGCTCCAGGCATTGGCAGCTTCCACGCAAACCATTTCGTGATATTCTTCATCGCCGTAGTCTGCCATCTTTTTGGATTTTTCGATCCACGGGTTCCAGACAACTGTTGAGTTGGATCCGCCCTTTTCCACCAGGATCGTGCGGTAAAATTCCGGGTCAACGATTTTTGCGGCATTGCCAGTGTGATAAATGCTGTCAGTTTCAGCAGCGAAGGTAATATCGCCCTGCTGAACCTTTTCAGTTTTGTCCAGAGTATCTGTATAACCGACACCGTCAAGACCTGTGATAGAGGTCTGTTCGATCTTTGAGACGGAGAAGTAGGTGTGCAGAGCTTCGCTCATCTTGTAATCTTCTTCGCCGTTATTGGTGGTTTTCAGCTCAAGAGTCAGGGATTTCCCGACAGTGATCTTCATATTGGCGAGCAGGAACGCAAATTCTTCCGTTGCGGGAACAAATGCAAAGTTCAGAACAGTTTCGGGAAATC
>SUVT01000082.1 GCA_015061845.1 Lentisphaerota bacterium | reverse complement strand
AAGGTCGCCGCGATCCCGCTGTTGGAATCTGCCATTGTCAGAGAGGGCAGAAGCAGACAGGAAAACAGGATCACCCGAAATATTTTTCCATAAGAGAATCCCATTTCCCCTGTTCCTTTAATAGCCATTCTATTGCTTCACGGACTGCTCCGCGACCGCCGATTTTTGTCAAACGGAGATCTGCAACAGCATCCAATTCTTCTACAGCATCACCGACAATAAAACCAAGTCCGGCTTCTTTCACCGGCCAGGCATCCACAACATCGTCTCCAATATAAAGGATCTCATCCTTTGCCAACCCCATTTTTTGGGCAAGTTCGGTGAATCCTTCTTTTTTATCATGACACCCTTCCATGATGACTTCAAAGCCCATAGCTTCCATACGGGTACGGTTGCACATTGCTTTCCGTCCGGAAAGAACTGCAAACCGGAGTCCGGCGCGTTTCGCCATGGTGATCCCGTGACCATCCCGGGCATAGAAGAATTTGATTTCATCGGATCCGGCACCGAAACCGATCGTGCCGTCCGTCTGAACTCCATCTATATCCAGTGCGATCGCTTTGATCTTTTGAGCTTTCTCATGCAAGGTCATGAATCACCTTCATCTTTGCAAGAAGTTCTGCTGCAACTTCCGGTTTCAGTGAGTTGGGACCGTCAGACATTGCATGGTCCGGATCCGGATGAACTTCCATGAAGACAGCATCGATTCCAACAGCTGCCGCTGCACGGGAAAGTGCCGGGATAAACTGACGCTGTCCACCGGATGTTGTTCCGTTTCCTCCGGGAAGCTGTACAGAATGGGTTGCATCAAACACAACGGGAACTCCCATTTCACGCATGGTCTGAAGTCCACGGAAATCTACAACCAGATTATGATATCCGAAGCTCGTTCCACGGTCGCAAAGCATGATTCCCTTGCAACCAGCTTCCTTCAATTTGCCGACAACACCAGCCATATCTTCCGGAGCCATAAACTGACCTTTTTTTACATTCACAGGTTTTCCGGTCGCAGCTGCAGCGACCAAAAGATCCGTCTGACGGGAAAGAAACGCAGGGATCTGGAGAATATCAACTACTTCCGCTGCCGGTGCAGCCTGCCATGCCTCATGGATATCGGTCACAACAGGAACATCAAATTTCTGCTTCACTGCTGCAAGAAATTCCAATCCTTTTTCCAGACCGGGACCACGGACTGAGTGGATGGATGAACGGTTTGCTTTGTCAAAAGATGCTTTAAAAACATAACTCAAACCAAGTTTTTCACAGGTTGCTTTCATCTTTTCTGCAACTTCAAGGCAGATATCAAGAGACTCAGCCATGCAAGGTCCGGCAAGGACCGCAAGTTTTCCATCGCCTATCGTTATATTCTTTCCAACTTTTACAATATCCATGATAAGTCTCCTCTATTCTCTCTCTTATCTGTTACTGTTAATATACGCCACAATCAGCCTTTTTCAAATGCGGAACTGAATTCTTTCTTTATGAATTCATTCAGGTGAACAAGGTCCAACTTTCCGGTACCGGTCACAGGCAGGGAATCCACCGCCCGGTAGTTTGCCGTACGGGGAATCCAGAGATTGGGAATATTATGCTTCCGCAAAAATTCGTTCATCTCTTCCGGTGTCACATTCATCTTTTCTTTCAGGTAGACCACTACAAGAGCTTCCCCTTTTGTCTTGTCAGGAATACCGCCGACTGCAAACACACGTTCATCTCTGCCGATGATTTCTCCCATGATACATTCCAGCAGTTCATGGGGAACCATCTCGCCGGCAATCTTACTGAATCGGGAAAGACGTCCGCTCAAGGTGATATAGCCATCCGGATCCATATGTCCGATATCCCCGGTTTCATACCACCCATCGGAAATCACATTGGCTGTCCGGACAGGATCCGCTATATACCCCTGCATAACGATCGGACCTTTCACGAGAAGAAGTCCATCCAATCCGGGCGGCAATTCTTCCCTGGTCACAGGATCAACGATCCGTACTGAGATGGACTGAAGTGCAACCCCTATGCTGCCTTCTTTTCCGCACTCTTTTCCGGGTTCCAAAAGGTCACTTCCAATATTGACTGTCACAACAGGTGCCAGCTCGGTACAGCCGTAAGCCTCAAGCAAAGGTGCTTTCCCCTCCGTAACCTCTTTGAAACGGATGGTAATATCTTTTCTCAACTTTTCTGCTCCCACAATCGCAAAACGGAGATTTGCAAAAGTCTCTTTGGAGCAGCGTCTCAGATACGCAGCCATAAAGGTCGGGGTCGCAAGAATAATCGATATCTTATTCTTGACCGCAGCTTCTTCCACCTGGGAACATTCCAGCGGAGAGGAAACATAAACAACTTTGCAGCCGACGATCGCAGGAAGCCAGAAGCATGTCATCATCCCGAAAGAATGGAACAATGGAAGACTTCCAAGCACACAGTCATCTTCTGTCCAGCTCAATGCACGGACAAAGGAATCCGCATCAGCATTGACATTGTGGTGGGAGAGCATGACCCCTTTCGGCTGTCCGGTGGAACCGCTGGAAAACAGAACGATCGCAGTTCCGTCCACTTCCCGGTGTGTCTGGGGGGAAACATACGTCATAAGTTCCTGATGGGGCAGGAATAAACATGCCATTCCCCACAGAAAACGGGAACTTGGCTTGATGTTTTCAAGAATCTTATCCAATTCAACCATCTCATCCGTCCACTCAATCCGGGCTTTTTCCAGAAACGCTTTATCCACCAGCAATGTGGTGATTTCTGCCTTATCCATGGACTTGCGCAACGTATCCTTTGAAACAGTATGGTTCAGCGGAACAGGAACTTTATCTGCATAAAGACAGGCAAGGATCGTCGTAACAAGAGTTACAGAGTTGGGGATCAGGATTCCCACATACTTGGAATCTCCGGCGACTTTCCGGATCTCACGGGAAAGCACAACCGCAGAAACCAATGTCTTGAACATGGGATACTCTTCACCGCCATGCTGGCAGAATACCCGGCGGAACGGATGACGTTTCGCATTCTTTGCAAACTGGTAATGCAATGTCTTTTCATTCTTCATCGGAGCCATCGAAGCCTCTGTTTCCAGAACAGAAATCGCCTGACGCAGACAGAACGCAGTATCAACATCCGTCCGGTTCATGGGTTTTCCAACAGAAACACGGGCGGGATGGAACAACGAAAAACTCTTCTTGGAATAGTTACTGAAAATACTGCCCCAAACCAGACCGACACTGACCGGGATCAGGGGGATCTCGCAATCATCCGGCAGCATTTTTGCATACCCGGCTTTGAAGTCACCCATCACGCCGTTTCTGGAAACTTTTCCTTCCGGGAACACGCAGACGATCTTACCGCTCCGCAAGGTCTGCTGAATCTTATCCAGCATCTTCTCAATGCGGTGTTTGCCCCGTGACGGAACTTCGATAGAGCCGACCATTTTTGCAAAAGGATGGATCAGCGGATGACGGTAGAATTTTTCATGGATCAAAAAGCGGACCTGCCGGGAAGTACAGGCAAGGATCAGCAGAGAATCCACATAAGAACTGTGATTGGCAATCAGAAGAGCCCCGCCTTTGGCAGGAATATTTTCCGCTCCCTTGACCGTTAATTTATAAAGGGTATGCGTCAGCAGAACAGCCATACTCCGGATCGCAAGCCACGGCAGGAAAAATACAACGATAATGATCGTGATCAACGGGATGATACCCGCAATAGCAAGCCACATGTTCAGGTTCAAACCGCTGGAACTCAGTTTATGGAAGAAATCTTCCCGCAGCAGCATTACAGACAGCAGCAGAAAAAGAAATGCATTGGCTGTCGCAAATGCTGCCCCTTTGGCTTCCGGCGAAAAGGAAGTATGCATAAAAGTCAGCAGAGGCACCGGTATCATACCGGCAGAGATCCCCGCAAGAAACAGCCAGAGTGTTTGAAGCGGATACCACTGGAATGCTCCGGTCACTCCTTTATCATGGAACAATACATCAAAAATACCATCGATCATGTGCGGATCACCGGCACAGGAGGCTGCCAGAGGCAGAAAGATCGCCAAACCAAGTGCGCCGAAAGGAACAAGCCCGCATTCCACCTTTCCGCCGGACAGCTTTCCGCAAAGAACAAAACCGATCCCCAAAGCAAGGGCAAATATAATACAAGGGAACAACGCTTCAAAAAATAACGGTGCCCCGCTGTGAGCAAGTTCTGTCCAGCGCGGTGAATTCCGGAACATACAGAGCAGAAGCAGTTCAATCGCCGTGAAAAGAAGGAAAAACAGAGTAACTCCGATATTGGATGCAACAACAGACTTGGAAGCAGTCAACTCTTTGATACCATCTCTCAATGAAAAAATCTTTGCCCGCCGTGCCTGTGCCTTCTGATCTGCATCTACTGAAGTCGGATAGATCCGGAACGATATCAGCAAACCAAGTACAGAAATCACACAAAGAGGGATCCCGACAGCAAGCATTTCACGTCCGGGCCACAAATTCAAATCCGGAATCGTCTCCAACCGGAAAAGACGATACCCGCAGAGAAACGAAGTGATGACCCCGCAAATTCCGGCAAGGAAACCGATAAACAGAGAATCTCCCACCGCTCTGGAAAGATAACGTTCCGTAAAAGTCTCATGCAGTATCCCGCTGTAGGCAGGCAGGAGAAACGCAGAAGCCATTCCGGAGAGAAACACACTGGCATAAATCCAATTCTGCTGTGCCCGGACAACCGCCATACATGCAAAAATCAGAAACGCAGCTTCCATTGTTTTTCCAAGAATGATCGCACCGCGTTTCGGCATCTTGTCTGCCAAAGCCGCTCCGCCGGCTGCAAAAATCAGAAACGGCAAAAGATATGCCGCAAGCAGCGGCAAAACAAAATCAGCACCCGTCAACCCCAATGCCAGATAAACAAGGATCATCAGGAGGGTGTCACAAAAGACAGTGGAAAACAATGAACCTAAAAGAGGAACACTTCTGCCGCTGTAGGAAAGATTATGAAGATAACTGGAGCGCATGTAACTTACTTTCTCGGAATTTTAAGTTTCTGACCGACCCAAATCGTGTCGTTTTTCAAACCGTTGACCTGTTTCAGGCGGGCGATACTGATACCTGTAGCACGGGAAATTGCCGTAAGAGTTGCACCAGCTTCCACCACATAATAATCATATTCATCCTGAGCATTTTTTTCGGCTTGAGCCCGGCGAGCCTCAGCTTCTGCCCGCGCACGTTCAGCCTCAGCATTTGCCCGGTTCTGGGCATCCGCTGCATTCTGGATACGATCTGCAATATTTCCCATCTGCTTTTGACGGGCATCAGATTCCTCTTTGACCATCTGACGGACCTGAGCATTCTCTTCCCGCAGGTTCTGCATCTGCTGTTTCAGCTCGCGCATTTCCCGCTGAAGCGTATAAACGGTCCCGGACAGCTTGGCATTTTCATCCTGAAGCAAACGAAGCTGATTGGAAAGATTTCCGATCATCTCTTCATAATATGTATTATTTCTCCGCCCACTCTGATTTTGAGCTTGAGTCTGTATAAAAACGAGTCCCGAAAAGAACACAGCTGTAAAAATTTTCCATCTCATAAAAATTGTCTCCAGTATATTTTTTGAAAAACGGCACATCATACCATTTTTGTAATATAACGCCGTTTTGAAAAAAAACAACAGAAAAAAATGCAGATCGAAAACTTTTCTGAAAGATTTTATCAGTTTTTATCAAATATCATCTGCAAATAAAAAAACTGCTGCAAAATTCATGTTTTTGCAGCAGTTGCTGTCAGGAACAGTATTCAGAATACCGATCAATATCTTTCTGCATTCTTCAACAGGATCTCTTTCTCTTTACTACCCTGGGAGACGACCCCATCTTTTTCAAGAATATACTCCACAGCTTTGGAAACGCTTCTTATGTTTTTGGGAATCTTATAATGCCCTCTGGCTGAACCATCACCATATCCCACGCTGATATATCCTTTGTGGTTCTTCGGATTTTCAATCACAACAGGAAGGGAAGACGCCAGACTCGAATCAAGCCCCTCCCCAATATACACATAACATGATTTGCGACCTTCAACAGAAGGACATTGGAACACTGATGATGAAGGAAGATACCATCCGTCACGCAGTAAATCCATACCATCCTCACCTTCCATCTTCGGAAAAACGTTATCATTATCCGATGCATACATATGCATAGCCGACATGATCTGTTTCACATTACTCTGACATTTATGCTGTCTGGCCTTTTCCCGGGCAGCGTCCATTGCAGGAAGAACAAGTGCCAAAGAAACAATAATAAGCAGGAGATTAACCCCCAACCCGATAGAACCAAGAATAATCCCGGTTTTATATTTCTTGACACATCCGATGATCAAGCCGATCAAAGAAAATATCCAGCCGATAGCGCCCAGGCAAAGCACAAGACCAATAATACCGAGCACCAGAGATGCTGTACTTTTTGTTTCCGGTTTCCGCACGATGATCTGAGTCCCGCATGTCGGACACTGTATGGGCTGATTCTCCCACGCTTCATCGACCACGCAGTAGGAGTAACATCTGGGACATTGCATTTGAAATTGAGCCATAATAAACCTCTTTTTGTTTAACGACAACTTATCTGTTATAGTTCTATTAATATAGTATTGATAATTGACATTTTCAAACACTGGCCCAGTGATTTTCCCAAAATCTCAGCAAAAAATTCTTTTTTTTTTCAAAAACCCGCTTGCAATTTCCTGAAAAAGGTGTATAGTACGTTATCTTCTTTATGGGATGCCGACGTGGCGGAATGGCAGACGCGCTGCGTTCAGGTCGCAGTCCGCTTACGCGGGTGAAGGTTCAAGTCCTTTCGTCGGCACCATCTTTTTTACTCCTTCTTCTCAAAATTTATCTTTTCTGCGATTCTCTTTTGTTTCGGTAATTTTTTTATACTGAAATCATTATATCTGAAAATCTTACTTAAAATAATCCAATTACATCAAAGACATGGGATCTACATCAACTTGGACAGATATCCCCTTTACAGGATTCCGGTAAAGTTCGTACCGCAGAAATTTTTTCATGTAAGCTAAATTTCCGCCGCGGAACATCACCATATAGCGGTATTTTCCTTTGATCCGCTCAATGGGACACGGCGCAGGGTCTGAAGCATTCGTTTCCGGTGACAGATAAGGCTGGACTTTCTGAAGCAATCTCCCGGCATACTCCTGGATCGCTGCGGGATCTTCCCCGATGAACCGGATCACAAGAACATGTCCGTGAGGCGGCAATGACAACGCTTCCCGGACAGGCAATTCCTCTTCGTAAAAAGCGTCACAATCATGATTTGCAGCCGCAACAATAGCCGCATTGTAAGGGGTACAGGTCTGGAAAATCACATCTCCGCGCATATCACCGCGCCCTGCCCTGCCGGCAACTTGAGTCAAAAGCTGAAACGTCCGTTCCGTCGCCCGGAAATCATCAATATAAAGCCCCATATCAGCATTGATCACTCCAACAAGAGTCACGTTGGGAAAATCCAAGCCTTTAGCAATCATCTGGGTTCCGACAAGAATATCGATTTTCCCGTTCCGGAATGAGGAAAGAATCTCTTCGTAAAGTTCCGGTCTTGTCATAGTATCGGAATCCATTCTGCCGATCCGGGCATTTTTGAACGCAGCAAAAGAGATGTTTTCGATCCGTTCCGTACCTGCACCCGAAAAGCGGATCTCCGGGGAACCGCAGGATGGACACTGTTCCGGAGCTTTCACCATTGCTCCGCACAGGTGGCAGGTCAGGATCCGCATCTTTTTATGATAGGTATAAGGCACACCGCAATCTGGACATTCTGCCACAAATTTACAATCGGACTGCTCACACTTCAGCTGTTTTGCAAACCCGCGCCGGTTGAGAAAAAGAATGCTCTGTTCTCCTTTTTCCAGACGTTCATGCACCGCATCGATCAGCTCTTTGGAGAGAAACGGGATATGCCCTTCGCCGTCATCCTGACTGCGCATGTCAATGATCCGGACATCCGGCATACGGATATTCGGATCCGTCCGGTGCGCCATGATTGCATGGGCATATTTTCCGCTGACAGCGTTATAATGCGACTCAACAGAAGGTGTTGCAGACCCAAGGATCACGGCAGCATTTTCCAGTTTTCCCCGCATGACAGCCACATCTCTTGCATTGTAACGGGGTGCTTCACTCTGCTTGTAAGACTGTTCATGCTCTTCGTCAACAATAATCAATTTCAAGTCAGTAAACGGAGCAAACAGAGCAGACCTTGCACCGACAGCGATTCGGACTCTGCCCTGATGAACTTTCATCCATTCATCCCGCCGTTCGCCATCGGACAAACCGCTGTGAAGAACGCTGACCATATTTCCGAACCGGGCACGGAACCGCTCAACAGTCTGCGGAGTCAGGGAAATTTCAGGGACAAGCACGATAGCAGAACCGCCGTTTGTGATAGCGTAATCAATCGCCTGAAGATAGACTTCTGTTTTCCCGGAACAGGTCACGCCGTGCAGAAGAACGGTGTGCTGATTCCGTTTTCCGTCGATGACCTCCCGGATGATTTCCAGAGCCGCTGCCTGTTCTGCTGTGGGAGTTTTCGCTTTGGTGGGGATCACATCCATGCCCTTAAAGGGGTCACGGTCGACTTCTTCCTGTATTTTTTCCACCAGCCCGGATTTTGCCAGATGATCCAGGACGGATTTTCCGACACCTGCTTTCAAAAGCAGAATATCTGTGGGAAGTTCCCGTTCCAGCATCAGGACTTTCAACAAAGCGGCACGGGCTTTCTGTCTGCCGGACTCGTTTTGGGCGATGAATTCAGCGGCTTTCAGATGGTCTGCGATCCGGCAATGTTCTCTTGTTTTCGCCTTGATCTTACCGCTGCGGACAGCTCCGGGGATCAAATTGCGGACAGTCAATTCACGCGGACAGCAGTAATATTCCGCCATCCAGTCAGAGAGTTTCAGAAGAGCATCCGGAATTCTGGGAAATCCGGCGCAGATGGAGTCGATCTCTTTCAAATCATTTCTGCCGGAAGAATCGGTCACGGTGATAACATACGCCTGCCGGAAGCCGCCTTTTCCAAACGGAACATTGACTTTCATCCCGGGGAAAATCTGCCCGTCAAATGACTCCGGGATCCGGTAATCAAACAGGCGGTCCAATGACAGATTTACAGTTACTCTTGCAATATTTCCGGGCATGATTTTTCCTCTCTCTGATTTTGGTAATATAACTCCCGGCTGAAGATTTTCAAGAAAAATCTTTTGACGATTTGATAAAACTCGCTTATTGCACTATATTAACTGCAAATAATTTCAGGAGATCATGATGAAAAAACTATCTTTCATTTCCGGAACCCTTCTTGCCTTCTGTTCAACTATTTTCGCAAAAGATAACACGCCGGACTTTCGGGAATTCTGGAACATTCAGGATAAGAAAAGCCGGATAACGCTGCAGGATGTTATGCAGAACTGGGTCGATAAAACGTTGACCGCTGAATATATGGCATTCTTCGATGTGCCGGAAAAGAAAACAGAAAATCCGGTGCTTCAATTCAATGATCATGCGCTTGAAAGAATCTTGCAGCAGCTCCCGAATGAAAAGCCGGAACCGGGAACTGTCACCATCTGGTACCTTTACAATATGGGGTTTGTGATCAAAACACCGACAGCCTGCTTTGGGGTCGACATCAATCACCGAAAAGGAGAGAAACTTGCACCATATCTGGATTTTCTCGTGGTCACTCATAACCACAATGATCATTATACCCTTTCTCTTATGCGGGAAATGACGGCATCCGGAAAAATGGTCATCAGCAATTTCTATCCGAATCCCGGTTATACCAAAGCCCCCTCTATGACTCATGAAATCAATGGCGTGACAATTCATTGCGGAGAATCTGATCATAACAACCGCTTGAGAAAATTCACAATGCCAATGGAAATCATCTGTCCGACAGGTAACCGGAATTTTGTATTTTTCACCAGTGGAGATACCTGTCATCACTCTTTCCTGCAGAATAAATCAGAGACAATCGACCTCTATGCAGTTCATCCCCGTAACGGTATGTCTGCGATTGAAGCCGCAAAGAAAATCAATGCGAAACTCACCTTCATCGTTCATCTGCATGAAATGACTCATGAGTACAACAAATGGCGGTGGAAATTTCAAGATGGACGGAACGAGTTGGCAATTTTCGACGAACAGAAAAAAAACGCCTATCTTCCGGTCTGGGGGGAAAAGTTTATCTGGGATGGAATTCTGCATGTAAATCAGAAATGATTTTGGACGTTCCCGGAGCGTTTTCCATAAGTTCCCATCACCATTTCAAAGTTTGAATGAAAACGTACAGAAACGACAAAGGCTGCCGCAAAAAATTGTGACAGCCTTTTGTTTTTTTTACCGGAAACCGGGTTTATCTACGATGACGGATATATCTGTTAAGATTTTTCTTCATAGCAGAAGGACCACCTTCTGTATAACCGGTTTTTCCCAATACTTTTCCGGATGCATCAGTAATGATAATAGTAGGATAACTGCGAACACCATATTTTCTTATAAGAGCCCAGTTTTTATCCATAACCTCCTTTGAGGGAGGATTCCGTCTCGGAAAGTCAGCTTTGAACATGATAAAGTTCTGATTGAGATATTTCACCATATCCCGTTTGGAAAGAATTTCACGATCCAGTTTGATACACCAGCCGCACCAGTCAGAACCTGTAAAGAATGCAAAAACAGGTTTTCCGGTTTTTCTTGACATACGGCATGCTTCATCAAAATCAGTTTGCCAGTTGATTCCCTGGGCAAAAAGACCGACTGCAAAAACAGTCAGCAGACACACTAACATTTTTTTCATAACGAACCTCCTTCAAATTTATTATCCGGGGGGAGTGTCTTAATCCGGCACCGGGAACCGCCCCGATGCCGGCAGCGCTGTTATTCAGAGAGGTATCTCTCAGTTGCACCATTCAGTGATGCTTGCGACTGCAGCGCAGTCTGCGATGTCCTGGGGAGAACATCCGCGGGAGACGTCCACGAAGGGACGGCGGAGACCCTGGATCAGGGGTCCGATCGCTGTAGCACCGGCAAGGCGTTCCGTTGCCTTGTAGATGGAGTTACCGCAGTTCAGGTCGGGGAAGACGAGAACGTTGCAGTAGCCTGCGATTTCAGAACCGGGAGCCTTCTTCTTTCCGATTTCGGGAACGACAGCGGCGTCAAACTGGAATTCGCCATCGACCTTCAGTTCAGGGTCAAGAGCTTTTGCCTTGGCAACAGCTTCCACGACTTTGTCGATGATGGGGTCGTGAGCAGAACCTTTGGTGGAGCAGCTGATCATACCGACTTTGGGTTCAGCTCCGGTGAACATCTTGAAGGAACGTGCAGTTGCAACTGCGATTTCAGCCAGCTGATCGCTGTCGGGGTTGATGTTCAGACCGCAGTCAGCATAGAACAGAGCGCCGTTGTGTCCCCACTTGGGATCGGGCATCTGCATCAGGAAGAATGCGGAAGCAGATTTGAATCCGGGAGCTGTCTTGAAGAGCTGGAGAGCCGGACGGGTCTTGCTTGCAGTGTTGTGATTGTAACCGTTGGGGTTTCCGCCGCCGGAAACATAACCGTGAGCATCACCGGCGCAAACCATTGCAGCGGAGAATACGCAGGTATCTTTCAGCCATTCACGGGCCTGTTCAGGGGTCAGACCTTTGCTCTTGCGGATTTCGCAGCAAACCTGGACATATTTTTCCAGATTGGGGGTCTTGAGAACGTCAACGACTTCAACGCCGTCAAGGTTGATATTTTCAGCAGCTGCCAATGCTCTGATAGCATCTTCATCACCAACGAGAACGGGTTTTGCAACACCGGTCGCAACCATGATTTCAGCAGCTTTGAGGTTACGGGGATCGTCACTTTCTGTCAAGCAGATCTTACGTCCCAGAGTCTTCGCTTTCGCGCGGATTTTGTCGAGAACTGTTTCCATATTCACTCCATTTCTGATTTATTTTTCCTGTTCTTTGAACAGACTTTTCTCTTTTTGAAATTTAGCACAGATTCCTGTACTTTCAACCCTTTTGGAATAAAAAAAACTGTTTTTCTGCAATATCCGCAGATTATCCGTTTTATTCTGCACCAAACAGAATAAAAAAAGGCAGTCTTCCTGATGAAAACTGCCTTTGATTCATTCCGTGAAAAGATTTTTTACTTGATTTTGATATCCCAATCAAGATCTTTATTGTCCTTTTCATGCTTGCGGATCTTCTCATCCATCTTCGTCAACCACTCTTTTTCACTATCGGACATTTTTTCATACTTTTCATCATATTTCGGATGGCTCGTATAAACATATACGCCATTCTTGTTTTCTTTCAGCCAGTAATGACCATACCATTTTTCTTTACGAACTTTGGTTTCCCAGAGAACCAGAACATAATCACCCTTTTCTTCTGTCTCTGTTTCAAAATTCTCTAAAGCTTCTTTTTTGCTCTGTCCTAAAACAAACGACTTCTGGATGAATCCTTTTTCAGCCCCCCGCACGCTGCGCTCAAAAATTCGTTTTGCGGTTTCTTCCGGATCACTGCTGTACTTGAAATCCGGTACATAAACATAACCTTTCCAGAGGAGAAATCCGATAACAGCTGATGCAACGATTGCGATACAGGAAAGAACGATTGCAGCGGTTGCAAGACCGGAACCAGAACCGGAAGAGTGCTTTCGGGAAGGTTTGGAGTAAGGTGTATATGAATCGGGAGCGGGTGCAGGTGCGGGTGCGGGTGCAGGTGCGGGTGCAGATGCGGGCCTCATTGAAGGTGCTGCAGCTCCGACAGGACGCGGCATACCGTTCTGCATGATCTCAATTTCTGACTGGCAAATACTGCATTCAACGATACATCCTCTGCAGCTGTCATCGCAGCTCAACTCATTCTGACAGGTCGGACACTTAATTGTTAACATGATCTTTTCCTTTAAATTTTGTGTGGTTGAAAAATCCTTAAAACAAATATATATTTAATATATCACTTCTTTATCTTTTTTTCAAGCAAATCAAAAATTTAATGCAAAAAAACAGATGATTCCGGGAACAATTTCAGTCAGCCCGTAAAATAAAAAAGGAAAACGTTCTGGAATATTTTTCCATATCTTTGACACTTTTATCCATTTACAATTTATTTTGTGCATATATACTAAACCATAGATTGAAATTTTTATCATATAAGGAGTTTTCACATGGACTACAATCTCGACTGTGTCACAAAACGTTCCATGCCCTTCTGGTGCGTGGGTTCCCCTCTCTCCGACCCCTTCGGCGGTCCGGTCATGCAGAAACTCGATTCCATCGAAGTCGCTAAGATTCTCGCATGGGCAGGAAAACAGGGTTACATCGAAGCAACCAGTTACCATGACGATGATCTTGTCCCCTGGGATCCGGCGAACCCGGAAGATGACCTTGACCCCGCAAGCCCTGTCTATAAAAAACTTCGTGAAATCAAGGCGATCCTTGATGAAGCCGGTGTAGAAGTCCACGCATCCGTCTGCAGTCTTCACGGCAATCCCATTTTCCGTGACGGTGGTCTCTGCAACCCGGATCCGGAGATCCGCCGCCTTGCACGTCTGAAAGTGGAACGCACTCTCCGTATCGGTCAGTTCTTCGGCGCAAAATATTACATCTACTGGGTCGCCCGCGACGGCTTTGAAGTCCCCGTCATCACCCAGTGGGATAAAGTCTACGACTGGCTGGCAGAAGGGCTCAACCATGTCACCGATTACATCCGCGAAAAGAATATGACCAACTATGTCGCTGCAACAGTCGAACCCAAGCCCAACGAACCGCGCGGACAGATGTTCCTGCCCACCAGCGGACATGCTGTCGGGTTCATCTATGGAAAACTCAAAGAACCCGATTTCTGGGGCGTCAACCCGGAACTGCTGCAGCATGAAAGTATGGCTCTGATGAATGCGGTTATGACCGTTGGCTATCTTTGCAGCATGAACAAGCTGAAGTTCCTGCATTTCGGCAGCCAGATCAAGGCGCAGTTCGACAATGACTTCCCGCCCCTGATCGGACCCGAAGGTTTGAAAGAAACCGTCATGCTCTTCAACGCCCTGAACCGGGTCGGCTGGAAAGGTGTGATCGAATACGATTGCCACATGCTCCGGGCAGAAGGAACGCCGGAAGATGCCATCAACTCCCGGAAACAGTTTATTATCGACTGTACCACAGCACTCGCTATGACACTGGAACTGGCTCGCAGAATCACTGTCCCGGTCAATGCACCGTCGCAGTCTGCTGCCGATTTGGAAAGCATCCGGCAGATGTGCGGGCTTTCCGATGTAAAACTCACCCGCTGAACCGGGAGGATCGACCATGCTGTATCTCGGAATCGATTCCAGCACACAAGGGGTCAAAGGCGTGATCATTGATCCCGCGCAGAAAAAAGTCATTGCAGAGGCTGCCGTTAATTTCGGAAAAGATCTGCCACAATATAACGCACCCAACGGTTTTCTGGAACAGGCAGATCCCCTGACAAAACAATCCGATCCCCGCATGTGGCTGGATGGTTTGGAGCTGATGCTGAAACGTTTTCAGGAATCCGGCGTTCCGCTGGATCAAGTCGCTGCCATTTCCGGTTCCGGACAGCAGCATGGTTCCGTTTATCTCAACAAACAGGCTGAAACTGTTCTGCAGAATCTGTCCGCAGAAAAATCCCTTGCAGAACAGCTTGCGCCCTGCTTTTCCCGGAAACTTTCGCCCATCTGGATGGACCGTTCCACAAAAGAGGAGTGCGCTGAACTCTCTGCAAAATTCGGTGCTGCTCTGCAGAAAATCACCGGCAGTCCTGCAACGGAACGGTTCACCGGACCGCAAATCAGAAAGTTTTACAAAGACCAGCCGGAAGATTATGCAAACACTGACAAGATCCATCTCGTCAGTTCGTTTCTCTGTTCCGTGCTGATCGGAAAACATGCGCCCATCGATTACGGCGACGGTGCGGGAATGAATCTTCTGGACTTGACCACGCTGGATTATCATGCGGAGATCACAGAGTTTACTGCGCCGGGACTGTTGCAGAAACTTCCGCCTGCAGCGGCTTCCGGAACCATCGCCGGAACACTGGCACCCTACTTTGAAAAGTATGGCATGAAAAGCGGGATCCCTGTCGTTGTATGGTCAGGCGACAACCCCAACAGTTTGATCGGAACCGGCTGTTTTGAAGCCGGAATCGCCGGAATCAGTCTCGGTACCAGTGACACTGTATTCGCAACGATGAATGAGTTCTGTACCGATCCGGATGGCTATGGTCATGTCATGGGAAATCCGGCTGACGGCTTCATGAGTTTGATCTGCTTCACCAACGGTTCACTTGCCCGTGACAGAGTCCGGGAAGAGTGCAAAGTCGATTGGGAAACCTTCGACAATCTTTCTGCAGAAACAGAAAATCCGGATCTGCACCTGATCCTTCCTTATTTCGATGCAGAATCCACTCCGCTTCAGCTGATCCGCGGACCGCACTATAATTTTGATTGCAAAGCGGAACCGGCAGACAAAATGATCCGTGCTTTGCTGGAATCTCAGGCTTTGAGCATGAAACTGCATACCTCCTGGCTGAAAGATCCTGTCCGGAAGATCCGTCTGACCGGCGGAGCTTCTGCCTGCAAAGGATTCCGTCAAATCATCGCCGATGTTTTTCAGGCAGATGTTGAGACCATCAGTGTCAGCAACTCAGCCGGACTCGGTGCGGCGTTCCGTGCGGCAAACAGTGCCGGAGATATCTCTTTCGCCGCTCTGGCTGAATCCTTCTGCGGTGCAGTGGAAACAGTCAAGCCGAATCCGGGAATGAAAGAGCATTATCAGACCGCTCTGGAAAAATACAAAGCGTTTGAAGCGGAAAGATAATAAAATCTTTACTAGAGGTAATTTCAAAAGTCCGGCAAAATTTGGCTGAAAAAAGATTGTTGATGAGTTGGAAATGGTAGTTTGAGCGTGGCTACCCACAGGGTAACCAC
>SUVT01000168.1 GCA_015061845.1 Lentisphaerota bacterium | reverse complement strand
CTGGCTGGGTGAAGGGGTCAAATATGATCAGGAATCCTACGAAAACTGGTTGATCCGTCTGTCCGGTCTGCCCTTTGGTCTCACCGGGGAAATGCTTGGAACAGGCAATCCCTATCTCGGCTTGCTCTTCGGCATGACAAACCGTTACGGCTGGGGCGGCAATCCCTGTGAACTCTGGAAAATCTTTGATCAATTTGGAATCAAAGATGCTGAAATGACACTGGATATTTTTTCCGATGGCTCATTCGGAACAGATTCACCGGATGTTCATGTTACTCTCTGGAAAAAGCCAGATGGCTCTGTCATGGCGGCAGTCGGCTCATGGTCAGAAAACACTGAAACAGTTCACCTGAAGCTTCCGGATAAACTCCGGGACAGAAGACTTATTCAGCCGGAAATCATTGATTTTCAGAAATCTTCCGAATATCAGACAGATGACCCGATCACGATTGAACCGAAAAAAGGTGTTCTGCTCTTTTTGAAATAAACTTGAAAAAATATTTTTCCTGTGATATATTAGCGGGACATACTTTCAAAGGAGACAGAAAAATGATTGAAAAAATCGAATATAAAAGCAAGTTTGACGGAACCCTTCAACCTGCAATGTGTCAGCCTGCCCGGGGAACAGAACCCCGCCCGCTGATGGTTGCGCTGCACACATGGAGTTTCACTTACGAAGCAAACTGTGACGTTTATTCCCAAGTGGCAGAACAATATAACTGGCACATGATCTTCCCTCATTTCCGGGGTCCCAACTGGACACCGGAAGCATGCGGATCGGATCTTGTTGTTTCCGATCTGGAAGATGCAGTAGCTTACATGAAGGCGAACTATCAGGTCGATCCGTCAAAGATCTATCTTGTGGGAGGTTCCGGCGGCGGTCACTGTTCCCTGCTGATGGCTGGACGGAGACCGGATCTCTGGACGGCAGTTTCTGCATGGTGTCCGATTTCCGATATCGCCCTCTGGCACAAACAGTGTTTGAATCATGTGAAAGTCTATGCAGGACATATTGAAAAAGCATGCGGCGGAAATCCGGCAGAGTCAGAAACTGCACTCCGCGAAGCACAGCTGCGTTCTCCGCTCTCCTGGTTGCCCAACGCCATTGATAATGTGACGGTCGATATCAATACAGGGATCCACGACGGTCATACCGGAAGCGTTCCTATCGGTCAGGCGATCCGGGCGTTCAATATCCTTGCTGATGAAAAGGACCGGATCTCTGAAGAAGACATTGCCTACATGGAAGCCAACGAAAAAGTGCCGGAACACCTTGCAGCCAAAGAGGGTGATCCTGCTTTCGGACCGCATACCGTTTATTTCCGGAGACAGTCAAAGCGTGTCAGACTGACCTTATTTGAAGGTGGTCATGATATTTTGCCGGTGGTCTCTGCAGAGTGGCTTGCCCGCCAAACCAAAGGAAAACCTGCTGACTGGTCAACCGGAAAAGCCGTTGACAGCACCTCAGCAGAACTCTCCAAATAAAAACTGATTCAAATGGGGACATGAATTGATGGATAGCGAATATCAATGGTTCAATATTGAAGAGATCGGAGTGGAAGGCAGAGGCTGGAGTGACCGGGAATCCCTCTATGACCGTCTTCCGCTGCATGCAAAAGAAAAGATTTGCAGTTTCAATGCCTCTCTGTGGGATTTGGGGCATTCATCCACAGGGATGTGCATTACGTTTTGGACTGACTCCACAGAAATCAGAGTCAGGAGGGTACTCGCCTATCCTCAGCTGAATGAATATAACTTCAACAGCTGCGCATTTTCCGGTTTTGACCTTTATGGAGAAACCTCTGCCGGGACATGGAGATGGATCGGCACGACTCCGCATAAATACTCAGAAGCAAGTGAATACCCGCTGGCAGTTGATATGATGCCCGGTTACAGAAAATACCGGATCTATCTTCCTCTGCGGAACAAATTGCTGAAAGCTGAGATCGGTCTCTTGAAAGGATCCCGGTTCAAGGCAGAACAGCCTCGTCCGCTCAAAGAGAGCATTGTATTTTACGGAACTTCTATCGTTCACGGTGCTTATGTGACCCATGCGGGGCTCTCTCATCCGTCCAGACTTGGAAGGGCACTGAACAGACCCATTATCAATCTGGGCTTTTCCGGTATGGCAAAAATGGAAAAAGCCATGGCTGAAGTCCTGGGGGAACTGGATTGTTCGCTTTATGTGATCGATGCTCTGCCGAATATGAATCCTGAACTCGTGAGGAACAACGCAAAACTGTTCCTGCAAACGCTGAGAGAAGCAAGACCGGAGATTCCGATCCTGCTTGTGGAAGAACCAAACCGGACCAATGACTGGGTCTACCCTGAACTCAGAAAACGTACGCAGAAAAACAGAGCCGAACTGCGGAAAGTCTACCGCCAACTGCAGGCGGAAGGAGTGAAAGACCTCTTTTATCAGCGCGGAGTCGGTTTGACCGGTACGGATGGGGAAAATTCCATTGACGGGATCCATCCTTGCGATAGCGGCGTAGAAAGGATCTACCGTAAGCAGCTTCCTGTTCTCCGGCAGATCCTGAACAAAAACTGAGGTAATCTCCTCAATGTAGACTGTTGTTACAGTTTACAGAGGCAATTTCAAAAAATTTTCATAAGATTTGAAGTTGCCTCAATATTCATAAAATTTGAACTCTTCGCTCCGTTTTCCTTCGGTCACGGAACCATCCGGCAAGATGGTGAAAGAATCAAATTCCTTGCAGAATCGGTCATAACTTTTCACAGAAATACCCTCCGGCTTGACTTCAACAAACATGGAAGTGAATGTCATGCTGTCCGGAAGTTTTGCATTGGGTCCGCCGGTGATCACTACGGGGAAATGATAGCGTTCTCCGA
>SUVT01000081.1 GCA_015061845.1 Lentisphaerota bacterium | reverse complement strand
GCTCCGGCGGATTATATTACCATCAAAAACAGTTCCAAACTTGCAGCGTTTTTTGAAAAATCTGGCATTCCTTATGTTTGCGGAAAGGTATGGACCACGGAAACCATGCTTCGGGAAACTGCGGGATTGGTCGCAAAACGAAAAGCGGAAGGATGTATTGCGGTTGATATGGAATTAGCCGGAGTTCAAGCAGTATGCGATTTTTACAATTTTGAGCTGTTTAATTTTCTTGAAGCTGGAGATGTTCTGGCTGAAAGCAGCTATGAAATAGCAAATCTTAATTCAGCCAATCACGATCTCGGGAAACTATATATTGCATTGGAAACAGCATTGCAACTGTAGCTATTAAAAAAAACAAATATATATTTGAAGTGAAGATTAAAAAGAGTCTTTCATATACCCGATTTTTCATGGTTTGTCAACAAGGAGATGATCATGCTTTCATATAGTTTAAAAGCTAACGATTGGAATCAGAAAAAACTTTTACCGGAAAAAAAACTGTTGGATCCGGATATTGACAAGAATTTGAAATTTTATCCCGGAATGGAAACCTCGATCCTGCAAAGTCCGGATCAATTTCATTTTCTTCATGAAACTGCCATTGCGGAATATCATGGAGTTTTGTTTTCCGCGTGGTATAATTGTGAAGAAAAAGAACTCTCCGGATATACACCCATTCGCGGACGCCGTTCTTATGATAAAGGAAAAAGCTGGACTCCTGTGGAGATCCTGGCAGAAGCCCCGCAACGGAACATGCTGTATTGTCCGCCAAGTTTCGGGATCTGTGATGATGTACTTTATCTCATGCTCAACACAATGACAGAATTTGACTGTATTCATTCTTTGGATATTTACCGCTATGAAGAATCTGCCGGAACATTTTTCAAGATCCGTTCCAGCCCGATTCCGTTCAAATTAAATACAAACGTTTACCCCCTTCCCAATGGTAAACTTTTTTTACCCGGCAGAACCGGAAAGTTGGATCAAAAACCGGAAATCCCTGCAGCCCTCCTTTCTGATTCCGGAAAAATTGATTCCGAATGGCGGATCGTTCCGATGCAGAAAGACAATCTGCTGCCGGATGGAAGCCCTTATGTATACCCGGAGACTTCCTCAATCATTAACGGGAATGAAATCTGGACATTCTGCCGGAATGACCCCGGAAAAAATTCATTGCTTTATATTTCTGAAGATTATGGCGAAAATTGGAAACTGTATCAGCATGATATTCCGTTCATGAATTCAAAAATATATTCCGGAACACTTTCCGACGGGCGAAATTATATAATAGGAAATCTGCAGAGCGGAGAAAACCGCAGCCGTCTTGCGATCTTCTTTACAGAACCAGGTTCCATGCAGTTCAAATACGGCGCATTGATCCAAAATGGTTTTGAACCGGATGATCAGAAACTGAAAAACCGTCAATGGAGCTATCCGGTATGCTGGGAGCATGATAACAAACTTTTTGTGATCTACACCAAAAATAAAAGTCATGCAATGCTTTCGATCATTCCCCTGAAATAATTCTGGAGATAAAAGCGGAATCAGTTTAACATAAACACGAGAAAATTTTTTAACATATCTGAGTTTTTAAGCTCAAAAAGCGTTTCAGAATGGCGGGGGAGCGAAAAAAAGCCGCCATTTTTTTTGCCCCCTTTCTAATCTGCCTGAAAAAAATCATCCTTGCTATCATTTTGTAAAACTCGTTGACTCAAAGGCTTTTACAACATTTCTGCCAGTGTGTAACAATATTCAGAGATACATAATCTGTCAACTCCAGCAATCTACAAGCGGATAAAAAAAGGAACATTGGAATCAAAAAAAATCAAAGGTGCAGTTCATGTTTTAGATGTTACTGCGGAAGCTGATTCAGAATCAATCCCCGATGATGCTGAGACTGAACATGCTTCCAAAGTTCTCTGGGAAGAAAATTCAGAAAAATGATCCGATACCCATTTTCTCTTGCAATTCTTGTATAAGGCTCAGTTTGCCAAGGTTGAAGATTGGTGTTATCGCAAATCACCACATCTATCCCATTGGCGAGAGATTGCTTGAAATCGTCTTGATTCTGTTTGTGAAATTCTCCCAACCGGTTGATATCAAAGTAGTATCGATTGTTTCCAGGAAAATCCAAAAGTCTATTATTTAGCCGTCCCGGTAAATAAATATATACAGGATTTTGATGATTTGCCGGGGACGATTGAAGAGAACATCGCTTGCGATGGCAACCCTTGTGAAGAGGAAGAAACTTGGGTCCGTGATGAATGTGATCGTTTCTCTTCGACATGTAATGGCTTGGCAAAAGTATGAAAAATTCGTGCTCTGATCAGAAAGTCGTTCTGATAAGAGCACAAATTGAGAAATAATCCAAGGATCACAATTTTTTTATCGTGTAAACTTCGTTTTCTCTTACAGCAGGATCTTTTCCGCACTTCTCGGCGGGAGCGTTTTTGTGATCCCGCCGTAAGTGAAAGTTCTCGGTTTTCCTGTATAGTTTATGACAAACAACGCTTTTTCTCCTGCCGGACTTTCCCAAAGGGAATGCAGAACTGCCGGAAGATCGCGGGAAACGATTTTTCCGTTTTCACGGGTAGTAAAAATAAAACGCTGAAGAAATTTGACTTCCGTGGTTTCAGTTTCAAATCCTGCCGGATTCAGCATGTCTCCATCATAGAGAAAATCCCGGTTTTCATAGTAGAAACGGCAGATCATTACAAGGAAACGGTAAAATTCGCCATACCGTCCATTCAGATTCGCCTGTTCCATTGTCAGCTTGCAGACAGTGGGCTGCATTCCCCAGATAACGGTTCGAGCCAGTTCACAGCAGAACTGATCCGGCAGCAGTTTTTCCCACTCTTCTTCTCCCTGCCAACGGTCTTTATCCGGCCAGAGGGGATCCCATGGCGGAATTCCATCGATGATAGCATAATTTCCGAAAAGAGCTGCGATTCCGTGATAGACAGCAGAATATGCCGGGACGCATTCCACGCCGGCATGGTAGGAGCTGGCTAACCGTTCGCAGCTTGGGTGCAGCACGATCATGGATTCAAAACAGCCCAAAAGAGATTCGTTGCAGTCTTCTGTGGAAAACACTGTTCCCGGGAAACGCTTGTGCAGCCGCTCCAGAAATTTCCGGTTTCCGGAAATATGATAATTGCCGCCGCCGTGGGAATGTTTATGCGCCGGATTATAGCATGGGGTCACATTCGCAGCCCCGATCATATCCAGATAAACTCCGGGGATCCCCGTTCCTATGATATTTGCCAGGACCTGTTCCAACCGATCTTGAAAAGGTTTTCCCTGTCCGCAGGTGAAACATAATTTCCGTTTTGTATAAGTGTTAAAGACGATTCCGTAAACAGAGCCATCCTGATTGATGACAACAGAATCCATACCCCCTTTGGGAAAACTGGGAGCTTCCATATCCCATGCCATTCCGTTGACATAAACCTGGGTATAGACCCCTGCCTTTTTCAATTTTGCAAGGGTTTGTGTGAATTTTGTTTTACCTTCACGGGGCGGCCAGAATTCCGGATAATCGGTGTCATAGGGATTTTTATGCCACCAATACCAATCCAGAGCGGCAGGCACGCCGGCATCTTTGGAAAGTTTGATGATCGGATCGGAAACATGATCGCCCGGACCGCGGTTCCAAGCCCAGATGCCGATTTCACGCATGGGGTTTTTCTTAAATTTTTTCTTGAAATTCGGGGTTGTTTCTGCCCATTTTCGATAGATTTTGGCAGCTTCAAACCAAGACCCTTCAAAGAGACCGATCCCGCATTCAAATTTCAGTTCGGCATTTCTTCCTTTGCGGTAAGGAAGCAGATGTGTAATCTTTCCGGTCACCCGATCCCCGATTTTTTCCCAATAACTTTCTTTCAGATTATACTGTTTATCGCGGGCATCCAGATAAATCCCCTGATTTCCGGCAAAACCGGCAGTCATTTGCAAGGAGCGCATCGGATGAGTTGTGAAATATTCTTTTTCACTCAATGTGATCAGCCAGCCCTGTCCGGCACCGTGAAAACTTTTGAATTCTCCCGTGACATTTGCTGTAATAACGGGGAAATGGAGTTCTTCCATGAAAAATTTTCCCCGGTTGTTCCGGCATTGGATGGAACCGTATCGCAAATCAGTTCCATCATGACGGAATGAGATCCGGACTTCAAACTCTTTTCCGGCGATTTCGCATCCGCGGAACAGATGGATTTCCTTATTATTTTCCGTTGAAACTTCATGAGATTCCATCATATCCGGAGTCAGCATGATTTTTGTCTGTTTCCGGTCGCTGAACTTCAATGCCCAGGAAATCTTGAAATCGGTTATCATAGCCCCTTTTCCCTTCTTATTACATTTTCAGCAGGATTCCCAGGATATGGGAACTCCAGGCATGACAGTCTGATCGCGGATTATCAAATTCTTCCGGGAAGGTTGTCAAGCCCTCGGAAGAGAGTGCCCGCCACCGGTCAAGCCGTTTTTTCAGCAGATCATTAAGCTCAAACTTCTGACAGGCTTCCATCTCGTCCAGAAGTCGATAAAATAGAATGAAAAAAAACTGTTACTTGCTTGCGCTCACTACGTTCGCGCAAGCCAATCTGTTCAATAAATGGAAATCCATCAATTGATCTGGATAAAAATTATCCGAAACACATGCTACATTCAGCCGTGAATTTAAAATTCTTATCCTTGTGATCTCCATTCTATTCTTTATTAAAAATCTCCGGTTTTAACCTAGCACAATATCTGGAAAAATCAAGTTTTTTTCAAAAAAATATGCATATACAACTTTGCATGGGTTGTAATGTACACAACTTTTCGTGAGAATATCCCGAAAAGTTTTTTATCTGCGTTGCGAAAGCGATATCGTGGATTTTTGTGCCACTATTTATGTAGACTTTGGACTGGAGCAATCCAGTTCAATTTTTATTTATCTGAAAATCAAGAGCCATAGAAACAACTGACAAAGAGTGGTATTCTGAGTTTTTCTGAATGAAAGTGAAGCGATTTTCAGGATTTCATCTCACAGCGAAATTCTGAGATTTTAAGTTCAAAAATGCGGTTCTGAATGGCGGGGGAAGATAAAAAAACGCTGACCATTTTTTCAAGTCTGACAAAAATTCTGTGAAGTTTTTTTCACAAAACCGCTTCACAAGGGCTTTTTCGCTGCTTTTTGCCACATCCCCAACCTTTGCCGCAATCGCCGCAACACGCCCCTTAAAACGCAAAAAGGCGGTGGGATTTCTTCTGATGTCAGAACAGAATCTTTTTTAAAAATATTTCGCTTACACCCCCTTGACAAAACTGTGTTATAGTGGTATAATTATTGTAGTAATACAATTTTGTTATTCGGTGATACAGAAAGGTGGTTGAACATGCCGGAAAAACTGGATAAATCCAGCCGGATCCCGTTGCCGCAGCAGTTGAAAGCTATTTTGCGGGAACGTATCGAAACGGGACATTACAAGCCCGGCGAGCGCATTGATGCGGTCAGAAAACTGGCGGAAGAGTTCAATGTAAGCTCTCTTACGGTGCAGAAAGCCTGTAAACTTCTCGAAAAAGAAAATTGTATCATCTCCATGCCGCAGAGCGGTTTATTCGTCCCGGAAAACTTCTTTGAGCGTCCAGCCAGAACCATGAAGATCGCATTTGTATTTCCGGAAGTTGAGATCTCACCCCGGGTGCTTGACATGGAAAACTGGGGGATGACCAATGAATTGAATCGCGGGCTTCTTGCCGGAGCTCAGGAACATAATGTGAAACTTGACTTTATGCATATTGCCTGGGATGGCGGCTTCCGGGAGCGTTTTCAGTATGTTTCCAGCATCCGGGAAAATTATGATTGTGCCATTTTTTTCGGGAATCAGCTTATGGATGTTCAGCTGGAGCTTTCTGCACACAATTTTCCGGTTTATACGGTCTGCAATTATCCGTCAGATGTCAGTTCCAAGCTGATTTCTGTTTATTATGATCAGGATCGTGCGATGGAGCTGATCGTCGAGGCAGCTCTGAACTCCGGCTCTGAACAATTTGCAGTGTTTTCTTCGACCCAGGATTTTCACCCTATCAATCCGAATGTCGGAGTTACAGATAAAGCAGCAAATCAGGAAATCTGTTCCAGCCGTTCATCATTTTTCCTGAAACGCTGTAAAAAACACGGTGTAGAACGCTCCCGGATTGACTATCAGATTTTTGATGAGAACAACCGGAACAAGATCCCGGCTCTTCTGCGGGAACTCCGGGGGGCTTTTATTTTCTGCAACAATGCATATCTGGTGCGGGATGTTTATGTTGCGGCGTATGAAAACGGGATGATCCCGGGAAAAGATTTCCAGATCATGGCGATTGCTTCCGGGGTCACATTTATGGGTTTGATCCCCTCTCTGAGCTATGTCCGTGTTCCGATGTATGAGCTTGGATTGCAGTTGATCCGCACGGCTTACAGCAAATTTATCGATCCGGAAAAGTCTTCGGTTTGGAATCCAGTCATGCCGGAATTGATTCAGAACGAAACAAGTATTCATTATAATAAAAACAAGGAGTGTATTTAATGAAAAAGACACTGACAGGTCTTTGTGCTGCGGCTTCGGCTGCCGCTGTGTGTGCTGCCGAAACTGTGATCTCACCGGATCAACTTACATTTTTTAACGTCATTCCGCATCAGGCGACCAGCAATGCAAAGTCTCATGCAAAGAATATGATTGAATACCACAAAAAGACAGGGAATTCCATTGTTCTTTTAACGGTGTTTATCAGCCCGACCGGGAAGGATTACAAGGAAAAAGTACAGGTTTATGCAAAGCATTTTACAGAACTTCAGAAGGAACTTCAAGGGAGTAATATCAAACTCGGTTTGCTGATTAATACAGTTCTGGGGCATACAATCAACAAAGATAAAATCGGTGGTTTTGAACAGTCTGTTGATGCAAACGGAAATATTTCCAGGTTCTGTCATCTGGATAAAAATTACCAGAAGTTTCTGTATGACTCCATCGCTACTTATGCAAAGCTGAAACCTGCATTTATGTTGTTTGATGATGATATGCGGGCGCATTTTTTGGCACCGGAATGTTTCTGTCCGATCCATACAAAGGAATTCAACAAGCGTATGGGGACAGATTTCACACCGGAACAGTTCCGGAAAGCGGTCAAGGACTCAGTTGTCGGTGATAAGATTTATGAAGCGTTTCTGAAACTGCAGCGGGATTCTGTGGATGCGATTGCAAAAATAGCCCGGAAAGCGATTGATTCGGTTGATCCCTCCATTCCTTCCGGCGGGTGTATGCCCGGAGCCTTTTACCGTTATGCCGGTGAAAACTCTACTACTCTGGCGGCAAAAGGACAGCCCCGTGTTATGCGGATCTGTAATGGGGCTTATCTGGAACCCGGACCGCGGATTTTCCCGGAAGAACTGATTACAACTCTTTCTCTCAGTACAGTTTATAAAGATTTTGAAATTCTGCTGGATGAAGCGGATAATTATCCCCGGAACATTTACAGCCGTTCCGCAACAAGTATGCACACAAAGATCTGTACCAGTATAATGGCTGGCTTGAAAGGCGCGAAACTCTGGTGGATCAATGCGGAAGATTTCAACGGGGAGCTCATGCACAAAAACTATTTGAATGTGCTGGCAAAACACAAAAACTATCATCCTGCTCTTTTCGCGGAAGTGAATAAGGGAGAACTTGCCGGGGTGATCATTCCGGTGCATAAACATTTCAAAACCTATCATCCGGCAGCCGGGAAATGGGAATATTTTGTCAATCCCGGATCCTGGGGCGCAACGATGTTCGGAATGTATGGAGTCCCATACCGCTGTTCTATGAATTTAACGGAGGATGGAATTTATGCTCTTGCCGGAAATGACACTGTAAACCGGTTTACAGATGAAGAATTGAAGCAGCTGCTTTCCGGAACGCTTTTACTTGACGGTTCTGCTGCAATGGAGATTCAGAAACGCGGTTTCGGGAAATATTTGGGAGTAAAAGCGGAAAAAAAGACTTTCAAATGTTCCTATGAAATCTCTGAAAAATATCAGATCCGTATACAGTCCCCTTACCATTCAGCCATTCCTTATCTGAGTTTGACTGATCAGAAAACTGAAGTTTTTACCTGGTTTACCCACAGTCAATTCATTGGTTCCGGTGATAAGAAAATCGCTCCGGCTGTAACAATGTTTGATAATGAGCTTGGCGGACGGGTTTGTGTAGCCACGGCGAATCTTAAAGACATCACCTGGCTTTGCCGCGGAGAACGGAAAAAATGGATCACTCATCTTCTGGATAAACTGAACAGAAAGCCGTTCCCCTATGCAGTCATGAACAAGCAGAATATCGCAACTCTCTGCCGTACCGGAAAAGATGGTTCCACGCTGGCGATCATTGTCAATCTGACTTACGATCCCACTGATGACATTGTGATCCGTCATGCTGCTCCGGTCAAAAAAATCGAACGTCTGATGCCCAATGGAAAATGGGTCGCACTCAAGTTCAAAAAGAAGGGAATGGAATATTCCTTCCCCTGTGAGGTCAACTGTTATGCAAACGCGGTGATCCGTGTTACTCCTGAAAAATAAAAAACTTAACAACATAATGAGGATAAATCATGAAAAAACAAAACTTCACCCTGATTGAGCTGCTCGTTGTGATCGCTATCATCGCAATTCTTGCAGGTATGCTGCTGCCCGCACTCAATAATGCCAGAGAAAGCGGACGTTCTTCCTCCTGTACGAACAATATGAAACAGATCGGTTTAATGATCCAGGAATATTGTCTGCAGAACGGTGATTTTCTGCCTGTTTCCATCGTTTATGACTCTGCCAATGATGCCAAGACTGTTCAGAAACAGTTGATCACCATGAGCTGGAACGTAAAAGACAATGAGACCGGAAAGTATAAAAATCACTTCATGTGTCCGAGCAAGCAGAAAACATGGGGTGACAAGTCTTCCAATCTTTCTTCTTATGTCGGGAACTATTGTATCAACGCCGGGGCATTCGGTTATCTGACTTCCGGAGCGTGGAAATTCAATCAGGCAAGAAGAATTACAAAGTTCTCACAGACTTCAAACATTCCTTCCTTCACGGACGGCTGGGTGGAATACACCAACTCCGGCAGCCCGATGCTCCGCGCAAACGGATGGCATTGGTGGGGAACCAAAATCAATGCAACCTACGGCTCTGTGGGATATCATCATAACGATTCCGCAAACTATCTGATGCTGGATGGACATGTCACCAAAATTAAAGATCCTCCGTCTTCCGCTGTGTTGGCGACCCGGGTCAAAATGGGATATGACAACGCTGCTGATGTAAAGTAAGACTATGGTGGAAAGATGAAGTTCAAAAGAATCGTTTTACCGGCACTGTTTGTTGCCGGAACACTTTGTTTTGCAGATGAATCCCTGCTGTTCAAGGCTGATTTTGATGCCTGGACCGTAACGGCGGATCATGCAAAAGGGAACAAAGAATCCACAACATTCAAGAATCCAAGTCTTCAGCTTCGTATGTGGCCCGGGATCAATGGAAAGGGTAACGCATTGGCTTTGGAAAAAAGTGAACGCTGCGGTTACGCTATGAAAAACAATTTCAATCCGAAGCAGGGAACAGTTTCTTTCTGGGTCGCTCCCCTGAACTGGAAACCGAGCCAGCCCGGATTCCAATGGTTTTTCTCCGCCAGCCAAAAAGATTTCGTCCTGCACATCTATAAATATACCTGGGCAAACTGTCTTTACTTTTACATCCAGTCAAATAAATTCCCCGGCAACAAAAAAACGGCTGTCGCTCATGCTTTTATAGATGATAAAGACTGGGGTGCCGGTGTCTGGCATAAAATCGATGCAGTCTGGGACCGAACCGGAATGAAGCTGTATATTGACGGCGCGATCCCGCGAAAAGTCAAATGGCTGACACCCGTCCTGAATTTCTCTGCACCGGTCGACTTCCCCGCAGCCGCTGCCAACGGGCGCATTGCTTTGAATGATCAGCCGTCACAGGGAAAAGACAAATATCAGAGAACGGCTTTTGATAATCTCCGGATCTACGACAGACCGCTCAGTGCCAAAGAGATCCACGAGGAATACACGAAGTACAAAGCCTCCAAGTTCGGTGCAAAACGTGAAGTCCCGATCCTGCCGGTTCCGAAAGAAAAAAATCCGGTGGTCATTGATGGCAAGATCAATGCTTCCGAGTGGTCCGATGCTTCTATTGCTCCCATTACAGAAATTGCCTTGTTCTCCCGCAATAAATCTGCAAAGATCCGTGGGAAAGCCTATCTCAAACATGATGGTTCCAAGCTCAAAATTGCAATTTCGGCAAACTATCTGCCCTCATTGAAGAAATATACCCGGAACGATGATAAACTCTGGGAAGATGACGGAATGGAACTTCATTTCTATATGGCGGACAAATCCGTGATCCAGTTTATCATTAACGGCAACGGAGCAGTCTTCGATATGAAGAATAACCGTCATGAATGGAACGGCGGAATCAAACCGGTTCTTTCTTTCAGCAGTAACGGTTGGTCAATGGAAACAGAAATTCCGTTTTCAGTCCTTGGCGGAAAGCCGGAAAAGGCAAACTTCTATCTTTCACAGTATAAAGGAAAAGAACTGTCTGCTGTCGGATGGAGTCTCACCGGAGGTGCTTTTGTTGCACCGAAGATCTACGGCAAACTCGTTTATACCAATGTCCGGTTTGGTGTTGAGGAGACCGGTTCCATTGAGAATGGCGATCTGGCATTGAAGCTCCGTTCCTCCGGCTCGATCCCCTCTGCCGAAGTGGAAACGGAAACCGGAATCGTTATCAAGGCAGACAGCAATTTCCCGAAAGCTGTTTGGAAGGCTTCCCTTCCTGCCGGAAAACAGAAGATCATTGTGAAAGCAGAACGCGGCGGTAAAGTTGTCGGTTTCTATGAACATTACTTCTATGTAGATTCTCCTGTAGAAATCAAGTATGATAATATGCCTTATCAGAAAAAGACTGTTGTGACTGTGAACTTGAGCGGTACGGGTGCTGAAACTTTATCAAAAATCAAAAAACATGGAATGGACGGCACCATCTCTTATGTCCGCAAAAGTGATGGAAAAATCATGGCTTCGACAAAAGTGACTGCGAAACAAACAATTGAAATTTTTGATGTTCCTCTTCCGGAACTTCCAATGGATGAGTATTATATCGTTGCCAAATTCGGGGACGCTTCCAACAAAATCCGTTTCAACGTTCCTGACATGAGACCGTTTGGCGCAGTCAAGCCCGGAGTCGACCATTCTGTGCCGAAACCGTGGACCCCGGTCACTGTCAACGGAAAGAAATTCGGCGTTCTCGACCGGACTTATACCTTCGGGAATACACCGTTCCCGCAGAGTGTCATCTCCCGAGGAAGCGAGATGCTTTCTGCTGCTCCTGTGCTGACAGTCGATGGAAAACAGCCCGTCTGGAGTGATTTCAAAATCGTCAAAGCATATCCCGACAGAGTTCTTTTCAGCGGAAAAGGAAATGCTGACGGCTGGATCATCAACTGGAACGGCGAACTCTGGTTTGACGGATTCTATCAGTTGAAATTCCACACTTCCGGAAACCGGAAAATCTCTGAAATGACATTGACTTATTCTGTTCCGCGCGAGTTTGCACGGTATGTCTTCAAACAGGATTACCGTTATTCCATCTTTGAATGGAAGAATGACCGCATTGAAAAAGAGTTCAATCCTCTGAAGTACCGGATGAACACTCTTCAGTGGACCTCCGGCGTGGAAAAAGGGTTTGCTTTTGCCCCGGAAAGCAATAAAAACTGGGCAAATAAGCAAAATGAAAAAAATATTATTCTGACCCGTGATGCAAAGAATGTGAAAGTCACAGCAAAAATCATCTCCCGTCCGGTTGAGGTGAAAACGGCATTGGATTATACCTTTGTCTTCCAGGGAACACCTTCCCGCAGACCGCATCCGGACACCCGCGATATGAACTGCGGCGGTTACGATGAACCCACAATGCGGAACATTCAGTTCGGCAGCGGCGGCGATCACGCTTTCTATGACCAGAATTTCCGTGATCAGATCTGGACGACTCCGGCATCCATGAAGCCCCGGTTCCCGGATCGTTATGCCAAGTACGCCAAACGTATGAAGGATCCCGCAACACCGAAGGCAAAAGCAAAGAACAACAGCCGCCTGAAAGGATGGTTCGGACTCAACTATTGTATGCCCATGCATATCGGAACCAATGAAGCGGAATATGACTACTTCATCAATGAGTGGATCACTCTTCCCACCTGTGTCTGGAACTACAAAGCATTCGGCGTGCCGAGTACGATTTTCTCAACTTGCGGAAATACCGGTGCAACTGATGTTCTGATCTGGAACCTGGATAAACTTCTGCGGGATGGATATCTTCCCGGGATCTACAACGATTGCGCCCATACTCCGGCTTGCGAAAATGCACGGCACGGTCATGGCGGGATCGACGCTTTCGGACAACGCTTCTCCACTTCGTCCATGCTCTCCCAGCGGGAATATTTCCTCCGCTCCTACAGAGTCATACAGAAGTATGGAAAGTTCCTGTTCAACCATGTTCCTTCCGGGGATATTATTCCTTTCGTTCACTGTTTCTCCGACCTTGTCTGGCCCGGAGAAGAGTTCCACCAGCAGATCCTGGATTATACCGATCATTGCTACATTGAGTTCATTCCGAAAGAAGCATGGCAATCTGCGTTCAGTTCCAGGATCCGGGGTGTTTCGATCTCTCTGCTGCCTCAGTATGGAAGAGCATCCGGCTCAATGCCTGCTGAAAAGAGAAAGAAAGGCAATTTTGCCAAAGATCCGGAATGGGCAATGCGCACCATGACACCGTGTCTTGTTCATGATGTACTGGTTTCTGCGGAAAGCATCTGCCGGAAAACCGTGGATAAATGGTGGATCATCAAAGAACCTCTTTTCCTGAACAAAGCAGAATTCCGTGGATACTGGTTCGATGATTCCATCAAATCAAAATCCAAAAATGTGCTTGTCAGCTGGTACAAGCTGCCCAAAGAAGCATCTTACAGGTATTTGATCATTGCAGCCAACTACAACCGGACGGAAACAACTGTCGGTATCGATAAACTGCCGTTCAAATACAGCGCAATCAAAGAACTCTGGACGGATAAAGATGTTACCATTGAGGGAATGAAAAATATGAAATTCCCGGGAAATCACTTCCGTCTTTTCGGTGTAAAATAATTTCAACAACAAGGAGATATGATCATGAAGAAAAAAATGTTATTTGCACTTACCGGACTTTGTCTGACAGGATTGGTTTATGCCGCAGAAGATCCCAGTTTTGTGCTTGATTTCAACACCTTGAAAGCAGATGCACAGGACTCAATCGGTTCGCCAGCCTGCGTAAACTTGAAAAACAAAGATCTCAGCGCAAAGAAAATTGCCGGGATCAACGGAAAGGGAAATGCAATCGTCCTTACCAACGCAGAAGGTTTAACCTATCAGATGAAAGGTAATTACAATCCGAAGCAGGGAACCGTTTCCATCCGTTTCTCTCCTCTGAACTGGGATACGAAAGGAAAAAACTATCAGGTGCTTTTTGAAGCAAATCAGCCCGGATACCGTTTTGCCGTTTATAAAAATGAATGGGATGGCATCATGATGCTGTATCTGAACTTCAAAGATACCAATACCGGAAAATCAAAAACCATTACCGCCTTTACCAATGGAAATACGATCAAGCCCGGAAACTGGTATGCCATTGATGTCACCTGGACACCCACCGAGATCAGATATTATTTCAACGGCGAACCCGGACTGAAAACAAAATATACGTGGCAGAAGAACACACAGAAATTTGCCCAGCCGCTGACTTTGCCCGATGCTGCAAACAACGGTAAACTTTATATCGGCACAGGGACTTCCGGATTCCGGACTCACGTAAATCTCAATAAATCCCACAAGACAGCTTTTGATTCCGTAACTGTTTATCCGGATGCGCTGACTCCCGCAGAGATCAAAGCTGCTTATGATAAGGATTTCAAGAAATAAGAATCTTTGAGTTGTAACCCCTACGGAAGAAAGTATGAGACATTTATTATATCCTGCACTGGCATTGATTTTTACAGTATCAACGGCTTGCAATTCCATTCCGCAACAAAAGGAAAACAAATCCATGAAAAAAGATTTCACGTTCTACAATATCGTTCCGTTTGCCAATGGAAAAGAAGCCCGGACAGCGCAGGATATGATCGAATATCAGCAGCGTACCGGAAACGATATCGTGCTTTATTCTCTGACGATCCATCCGGAAGGATTCCCTGCACGGAAAAAGGCTGACCAGCTTATCGGCAGTTACAGAAAGCTGAAAAAAGAACTGGAAGGCAGCAATGTCAAACTCGGCGTGCTGTTCCAGAGTATTCTCGGTCATTGGCCCCGGGTGGACAAGGATAAAGAACAGTGGACCCGCACCGTTAATATCGACGGCAATATTTCCCGTTTCTGTCCGCTGGATCCGGAATTCCGGAAATACATCACTTATGTGACCACAGAGCTGGCGAAAGAAAAACCCTCTTTCATTATGGGTGATGATGATATTCGCGGATTCTCCCCGAAAGCGGAATGTTTCTGCCACCGTCATGTGGCGGAATTCAACAAGCGGACCGGAAAGAATTTCACTTCTGAACAGCTCCGGGAGGCGGTAAAGAATTCCAAACCGGGTGATGAGATTTTCAATGAATTTCTCAAACTTCAGCGGAATACGGTCAACGGTGTTGCGGCTTTGATACGGCAGGCGATCGACTCTGTGGATCCCTCCATTCCGGCAGGCAGCTGTATGCCCGGATGGGAATTCCGGTTCAACGATCAGACTTCCCGGGAGTTTGCCGGAAAAAATCATGAACCGGTCATGCGCGTCTGTAATGCAAATTATCTGGAACAGGATATCAAGAAAACGTTCCCTATTGTTCTGCTGCGTTCTCTTGCTCTGCGGGCGGCTCACCCCGGAATTCCCAATGTACTGGATGAAGCAGATACCTGTCCTCATGACCTTTACAGCCGTGCATCCATCAGTATGCACGCAAAACTCTGTACCAGTATCATGTCAGGCATGAATGGCGCAAAAATCTGGTATGTCAATGCTCACAAGGGAGAATATCCTGTTTCACGGAATTATACCGATACCCTTGATAAATATCAGAAATATTATCAGGAATTGACCCGTTCTGTCAAAGAAACGGAATTCTCCGGTTTGATTCAGCCCGGACACAAAAATTTCCCCAACTGGCATTTCACTAATGCTTCTGAATTTTTTGTCGATGATAAAAATTGGGCAGATACCATGTGTGCGGCTTTCGGGATTCCGTTCTACTGTTCTTTTGAATTGAACAGAGACGGTGTTTATCTTCTTGCCGGGGAAAAGGCTGTTGCAAGATTCTCCGATGCAGAATTGAAGCAGCTTCTTTCCGGAAAACTCCTGGTGGATGGAACCGCTGCAATCGCTTTGACAAAAAGAGGTTTTGCAAAATACCTCGGAGTTACTGCCGAAACAAAAGATTTCCGGTTCAACCGGGAACGTTATTCCGATAACAGAGCGCTCACAATGGGCAAAGACGGAAAAGTGCCGTTTATGACTCTGAACGATAAAAATGCAGAAGTCATGAGCTGGTATTTTTATTCCCCCTTCGGTTCATCCGATGAACTGGAAAAAATTTCTCCTGCAACGGTGTTTACGAAAAACTCTCTGGGCGGTTATATCTGTACCACCGGTTATCACATGGAGATTTCTGTATTCACCCTTCTCAATGCCGGAAGAAAAGAATGGCTGCTTGCCGTATTGGAAAAACTCAACGGGAAACAGCTCCCGTTCGTTGTAAAAAATGAACAGAATTATGCGGTTCTGACGAGGACAAACAAGAATCACGAAACGATTCTTGCGGCTTGTAATTTGAACTTTGATCCGGCTCAGGATTTTGCGATCCGCTGTGCAGAAAAACCGGAAAACATTTCCGTTCTGACTCCCGAAGGGAAATGGGAAAATATAAAATTTGAATGGAAGGACGGTACGGTATACACTGGACTCCGGATGGAATGTTATGCAGTTGTGATCCTTAAAATCAAGTGATATTTCTTATTCATCACTCTGATCATGAGACTGTGATATGATATAAAAAACGGCGGAAAAATGGGAAATAAAAGATGGGGAACTGTATTTGAAAGATGTAAAAACAACATTATGGCATACGCATACAGCAAAGAACAGAGTCATCTTTATTCTTACCTCCTATGGAAAAAGATTTGTTCGGTGCATTTCCGGAATATAGTATCATTCAGCGGTACTTACTGGAAGTCAGCAGAAAAGATTTTCCGGCAGAACATTCTGTTCAACAAAAAAACCGGATTACTGAACAGAATTTGTTTGACAAATCATCGTTTTTACGCTATATTAGATCTCAAACAATCTGTTCTTGTGCAATTATTCAAACAAAGGATTACCTCTCTATGAAAAAGATTTATTTCGTTTTTGCGGTTGTTTTATTTTGTGTTTTTCCTCTGAAAGCTGCAGAAAAAAACACGAAATCGTTGTCATTTGTGGCAGATGATATCCAGCCGGTGCGTATTTGGGAGAACCATCCGGTTCCATTCGCTGTTCCTGAAGATTCCGGCAGAAAAGAGATTCTTATCAGACCAAA
>SUVT01000080.1 GCA_015061845.1 Lentisphaerota bacterium | reverse complement strand
AAGGGCGCCAGGCTTCCCGGGTTCTGGGAATACTGAGAATACTAGGAGTACTGGGAGAGAGCGGGCAAAGAAAAGGTTTTGCACAAGGTTATTTCTTCGCGCACCCAAGCGCAAAAAAAAAAGTACTCTCAGTACTCTTAGTAATCCCAGTTCCCCAGTAAATCCTTTGCAAGTGCGCCAGCCCCTCCACAAAAAAAAACGCATCCGGCTTCCTGCTGGAAACCGGATACGCTTGAAAAACAAATTTCTGAACTTATCAGAAGGAGAAGGTGTAGACACCTGCTTCTTTGAGTTCCATTTTGCAGAGACCGCCCTTGACGTCAGCCTTGACTGCTTTGCCGTTGAACTTGACAGCTTTGACCTTGGAGGAGAAGAGGAACTCTGCTTCGGGATAGGCATAAGCACATTTCACGGAGAGAGTCTTGCCGTCTCTGGTCACAGTGTCGACCTGAACATTAGCATCCTGGAGGACAAGATCCTTTTCACAGACTGCAAGCATCATGCTGCCATGAGCTTCCAGAGTGAAGTTGAGGGATTTTCCGGGAGCCAGTTCATAGGCTTCGTGGGTCCAGACATCAATAACGCTGTAGGCTTTCTTGCTGTCCAAACCGAGTTTCGCAGCATTGAAACTGACTTTGAGCTTCTTATCGAAGATGTTGAACAGACCGACGTTACGCAGCGGCATATAGGGGTTTTCCAATTCGCTGGTGAAGAAACCGGACTTGAAGTACACTCCCTTGGGAATGTTGATTCCGGGTTTGCGGTAGTCATAATCAAGCAGCCAGATTTCCTGACCGTTGTTGACGTTACATGCTGCCTTCTTGAGAGCAGGCAGACGCGGATGATCAAGATTTTCGCTGAGCTTACCGGCAATTTCAACCATGGAACGGGTTGCAACGCAGTAGTTGAGAGCAAACATGGCATCCACATCGTTGAGTCCGGGGAACAGACCGATGGAGTCGGAGTTCGGCACGAACAGGTCAGAGGTGTGGAGAGCAAAACATGCTGAACCCCAGAGGAAGTTGGTCTTCACATAATCCCAGTTTCCGCTGCCGATATCGATACCGTAACGGTAGTTGGTGAAGTACTGACCGAGGAACGGGTTCCCCATCACGATGTCGCAGCCGGTCTGGAAGTAACCGTCGGAAGCAAGACGCTTACGCATTTCTTTCAGCCACCAGTCACGGTAGAAATAACCGGATTCGGTCTTATTTTTGTAAAGGCAATGGGATTCTTCAAAAGCATAGCTCCAGAAGTCATGTTTGACACCTTCAAAACCATATTCGGTCACGAGAACGTCCAGAGCATGAGTCATGTAGTCGCGAACTTCGGGAATACTGACGTCGAGAGGCTGACTGGATTTCACACGGAAGGTATAGTCACTGAACCATTCCGGATGTTCTTCGTAGATCTTTGTATCCACAGGACAGAAACCGCCGATCCAGATCGCAGGACGGAGACCGATCTTGCGGAGTTCATCGGTGTAGTGACGGAGTCCCTTCGGGAACTTCTTGTAGTCGATTCCGGCTTCGCCTTCATAGGGAACTCCGAGACCGAACGCATGAGCCGTATAGACAGCATAACCGTCATCCAGCTGGATCCAGCGGACAGTGGGGAAGTTTTTCTTCAGGTGAGCAGCTTCTTTCAGGATCATCTTTTCAGAAACATCGCGGAAGATACCATCGTTCCAGGATCCCCAGACGAGGTTGTCGCGGTTGATGTTGGTTGCACCGTAGTTGACCGGAAGTTTCTTGCGGAGAACAGCGGTATATTCGTTGAAGAGCTGGTCAAGATCATCTGCATGATCGGTCGCACCGAGATACCACTCGTCGGTCAAATCTTTTCCTGCCGGGATTTCCAGATAGTCAACATCCTTGAAAGAGGAGAAAATATCAAGGGTGACTTTTCCTTTTTCATGCTTGACAAGATAGTTGTGATAGAAGGGATTCTGTGCAAGAGAACCGTGGACGATACCATGTTTGGAAGCATAGTTTCCGAGGTGGATCGCCGGGAACGGCTGATAGGGAGAACGTCCGATGCGTTCACAAACCACACCGGGGTCAGCCCAGCGGTTGCCCGCCTGTTCATCGAAATCTGAATCGGGAGCATCGCCGGAAGTACGGTCGAAGTCGACCTTAAAGGTCATCCGTTCATAGATACGGGGGTTTTCGTTGTGGTAGAAGTAGTCATCATCTGCTTTTCCGCCGAAGGTGATACCGGAGAGGGTCAATCCCAACTCATTGAGTTTGATCATCTTACCACTGTTCTTGAATTTACGGACGCAGTTGGTTCCGGTGATATAAAAATCATCAACCATGCCGTTTTTATATTCATAATGGAGCTGAAGTCCATCATTGCCAACGACTTTTTTGCAGGTTTCAGGTTCAACATTTTTACCATTGATCACTGCATAGGGAAGAAAAGAAATCTTTCCAGCTCCCAGAAAATCAAGAAAATCTGCACGCAAAGCTTTCATAAAAATCTCCTTATAATTTTATGATTAAACGCGGCTTGCTTTTTTAATTACGACAGGTTCGACCGGGACATCGTCATGGAAACCATGAGAAGTTGTACGGACCGCCTTGATCTGATCAACCACATCCATGCCCTCGATCACATGACCGAACACGCAATATCCGAAAGTGCGGGGATTACGGCCCTGGAAGTCAAGGAAGGGATTGTCAACAACGTTGATAAAGAACTGACTTGTAGCACTGTCAACGATCTGGGTGCGCGCCATGGCAATGGTTCCACGGGCATTGGTTCCGGCTTTGTCAGCTTCATTGATGATCGGTTCACGGGTCGGCTTTTCTTTCATATCGGCAGTCATTCCGCCGCCCTGAATCATGAAATTACCGATCACACGGTGAAAAATCGTTCCATCATAATGTCCGGAATCAACATACGCAAGGAAGTTCTTCACTGTTTCCGGAGTGTCTTTTTCAAACAGCTCAAGAACAATGTCTCCGAAGGATGTTTCCAACTTTACTTTTGGTGCATTACCAGGCATTTTCTACCTCTCTATGTTAAGTTTTCAAGTGATATTCAAATCAGAAACGCCGGGGGCAATCATACGCAGAAACACCTGTGCCAGCTCCTGAACCTCTTCTTGAGAGGAACACAGAAGCGCACGTTCTGCAACTGCCTCGGCATCAATATATTTCATACTGCGGACAACATGCTTTGCAGGGGCCAGAGAAACCGGACTCATACTGAGTTCCCGGACCCCAAGGCCCAACAGCAGCGGAATGTACATCGGATCAGCTGCCATCTCTCCGCAAATACTCACCCAGATCCCCGCCTGCTCTGCCGATTTTACAATATGACGGATCAAACGCAAAATCACAGGGTGCAAGGGTCGGTAAAGTGATGCAACCCGTTCATTACCACGGTCTACCGCCATGGTGTACTGAACAAGGTCATTGGTTCCGATCGACAAAAAGTCGCAGCGTTCAGCAAACTGATCTGCTGACAACGCAGCCGCCGGAGTTTCGATCATTACTCCGACTTTGATATCTTCCGCAAAGCGGATTTTTTCCCGCCGCAAATCTTCTTTGATCTGCTCAAGGATCCGGAGCAGATCATCCAGTTCATCCACGCAGGTCAGCATCGGAAACATCATGCAGATATTCCCGTGGACCCCGGCTCGCAAAATCGCCCGCAGCTGGGGTTTCAGCAAGTGGGGATATGCCAGACAGAGACGGACGGAACGCAATCCCAGAAACGGGTTCGGTTCCTGAACAAAATTGATCAAAGATGAAATCTTGTCGCCGCCAAGATCAAGGGTACGGATCACCACCGGAGCCGCTCCGCACCGGGATGCCAAAGCAGAATAAACCTCGTACTGCTCTTCTTCCGTAGGGATATGATCTTTCAGAAAGAGATATTCTGTACGGAACAATCCCACTCCGAATGCGCCATATTTCTCAAGTTCATCTGCCTTGTTAGGATCATCAAGGTTTGCCGCCAAAGCAACACGATAGCCGTCAAGAGTTTCGGAACGCTGGGTGGATTCCGTCAGAAGATCATTGTAAATCTTGGCATTTTCAGCTTCTTTCAGTGCATATGCTTCCAAAGTCTGCGGCGTGGGGTTTAAAATCACAACTCCCTGATAACCATCAATGATCATCACATCGCCATTATGCACCTTTGAAAGAATTCCGGGAATCCCGACGACTGCCGGGATCCGCATGGAGCGGGCAAGGATCGCTGAATGGGAAGTCTTTGCTCCGGTCTCAGTTGCAAACGCCTGAACATTTTCCCGGTCAAGCATGACGGTGTCAGACGGGGTCAACTCTTTGGCAACCACGATCCGTTGTCCGGGCAAGTGATCCAGCAGGGAACGTTTCCAGCCAAGCAGATGACCAAGGATCCTGCCTGCAACATCAACCACATCGGCAGCACGTTCTTTCAGATAGGGATCAGCAACAGAAGAGATTGCCGTGATATAACGCTGCATAATGAGGGAGAACGCAGACTCTGCCGTCAGAAGTTTATCCTGAATCCCGGAAACGACCTCCTTTTTCAGCTTTTTGTCCTCAACGATAAGGAGATGCGCCTCAAAGATCCCCGCTTCATTCTCGTCAAGAGAGACCTTGACTTTGTTGCAGATTTCAGTGATTTCGTTTCTGGTTGCTTCTAAAGCGGCTTCAAAACGCGCCAATTCAAAAGGGACATCCTGTTCAGATATGGAAACAGGAGAAGTTTCGTAAAAAGAAAGGGGCTGATCCGGTGCGTTTCCTACGACCAGAGCAATTCCGATTTCAATTCCGGATGCAGCAGCTATTCCCTTGAGAACGGTTTCCTGCACCGCAGTCTGTTCGGTTATTGAGTTTTCCTGCTCAATCTTCATCAAACCCCCGGTCAACCAGTTCCGCCAGAGCCGTAACAGCTTCTTCCGAATCCTGACCTTCGCCTTTGATCGTTAAAATAGTTCCGCAGCTGGCTGTCAGGATCAGCATACTCATCAAACTTTTTCCATCTGCCGGCTCGCCGCCATCTTTACGGGAAACGGTGATCTCACTGTCAAAGCGGGACGCCATTTGCACGAAAAGAGAGGCAGGTCTTGCATGCAGACCAAGTTTGTTTTTAATCGTAACCTCTTTGATGCTTTCCTTAACTGCCATTTCATTCTCCGGGATCATTCCTCTGACACCTTCTCTCCCGTAAACCATTTTCAGGAAAAAAGATTATTCAGAAATCCCTGTAATATAGCACTTCAAAGCAGAAAATGCAACCCGCAAACCAATTTATTTTGAAGATTTTAATGTTTTCCCGGAACAGAAGATGCAACTCGTTGACAGATAAGATATTTCAAAAAAAATTATTCCGGACGGACCCTGGGGTCTGCCCAGGCATAGAGAACATCGGCAATCAAATTGATAAAAACAAACAGGAATGACCCGAGAATCACCAGTGCTTTCAGCAGCTGAAGATCTGAACTGTTCAATGCATCCACCCCTTTGGAGCCAAGTCCGGGGATCCCGAAAAAGCTCTCCAGAAGCAGACTGCCGGTAAACAGAAACGGCAAAATCGCTGATGCTCGGGTCATGATCGGAATCGCCGCATTCCGCAGCAAGTGACGGAAGTAGACAACTGTCGAACCACATCCCTTGGCAACCGCTGTCCGCAAATACTCTTTGTTCATCTCGTTCAGAAAAACGGTCCGGTAGAACCTGACTCCCCCGCCTGTTCCGCTGATGATCCCTACCAGAACCGGTAGAAACAGATGCCGGGGTTCTCCCCAGCCCCACACCGGGAACCAGTTGAGCCAATATCCGAAAAACCATTGACAGGCAATGATCAACGCAAGATAACTGATACTCATCCCGGCAACGGAAAGAAACATCAGAGAACGGTCGATCCAAGTTCCCCGGAAAACGGCGGAAAGCATGGCAAGAACGATTCCAACGATCAATTCACCAAGAAAAACCGGGATCATCAGACAAAGAGAAGCTGCCATCCCGCGCATCAGAACCTCGTTGATCGGCTCCCTTGTCAACAGAGTCTCGCCAAAATTAAAAATCCGGACATAGGGAAATGTTTTCTGAAAAGAAATAACTTCTTTGAACGCATCAAAAAACTGCGTATCGAAAAAACCTTTTGTCGGAACAGTGTAATGGATTTTCCGGACAGTGACAGGATTACCCGTTTTATTCGCAATAATCACATTCTGTTTATCATCAATATGTTGCGACAAATCCTCCATTTTTTCCCCATCAGAATCTTCCAAATGCACCGTAACTGGCTCTGCGGCATCAAACTCCTGTGGGATCTTCAGGGAAGAACCGGGGGCAAAGACCAAGCCTTCCTCTGTACATTTTACTGAACCGCAAGGAGTTGCACCTTTCGGAAGCGGTTTTTCTCCGGCAAAATCTCCACCGGGATAACGGAGGGTCGGACGGCTGTTTCCAAACAGAAGCGGCTTGGATGTGCCAAGTTTGTTCCGCATCAGTTCCAGTTCTTCTGCAGAGGGATTTTTTCCGAGAACAGCGGCTGCAGGGTCGCCCGCCGCTACCCGGAAAAGCAAAAAGGTCAGGAGCAGAACCCCAAACATGATCAGAATGGAGTATGCGCTTCGCCTCAGGATATACCGTAACATCTGGGGGGATCTGCCTTATTCCGCAAGCCAGCGTTCTGCATCAATAGCGGCACGGCATCCCATTCCGGCGGCAGTGATCGCCTGACGATAGGTTTTGTCTGCGCAGTCTCCGGCAGCAAAAACGCCTTCCATAGAGGTGTAAGCACTTCCGCCTTTCAGCTGAATAAAACCGGCTTCATCCATCTCGATCTGTCCGGCAAAGGGTTTCGTGCTGGGGACGTGTCCAAGTGCCACAAAGCAGCCTTTGCAGGGAATCAAACTTTCTTCTCCGGTCTGGACATTCCTGACCTTTACCCCATCGACATCCGTGTTCCCGACCACTTCCGTCACAACAGAGTTCCAGACGAATGTGATCTTCGGATTGTTCAGTGCGCGTTCTGCCATGATCTTGGAGGCACGCAGGGAGTCTCTGCGGTGGATCACTGTCACATGGGAAGCAAAACGGGTCAGAAAGTTTGCCTCTTCCATTGCGCTGTCGCCGCCGCCGATCACAACGACTTCCAGACCGCGGTAGAATGCACCGTCGCAAGTTGCACAGGCGGAAACACCGAGATTCTTGAATTTCTCTTCAGATTCAAGTCCAAGCCAGCGGGGTTCGGCTCCGGTTGCAATGATCAGAGCCTTGCAAAGGAGTTCTTCACCGGAGGTCAGTTTCAATTTATGAGGGCCGCCCGGGACAAGTTCTGCGCTTTCGATAGTCTCGCTGACCATTTCGATATTGAATTTCTGAGCCTGGCTCTGCAGACGCATCATCAGTTCAAAACCGTTGATGGCATCAGGGAACCCGGGGAAGTTTTCCACATCGCTTGTTCTTGTCAGCAAACCGCCCGGAAGAGGTCCGGAAAGAACCAGCGGGTTGAGGTTTGCGCGTCCGGCATAAATTGCAGCGGTCAAACCGGCAGGACCGGCACCGACGATGACCAGATTTCTTACATTTTCCATAATTGACTCCATTTCATTTTTTCAGTTATATCTTTATGGTAATATGCCACTGTTTACGTTTTCCGCAAATGCTTTCAACACTTTTTTTTCATTTTTTTCATTTTCCTTTTGAAAAATACAACCTTTTATGATATATTCCATGATATAATTGTTTTTTCAAGGAGTTTTTTATGTCATGCACTGCTGACCATGCGGACCTTTCATTTTTCCGGAAGACATCCGGGAAAATCGTTCTGGCACTGTTTCTCTCAGCCGGTTTGCTCACGCTGATGCTTTTCAGCTGGAAGATGGGATTGAGCGAACTCGGCATCTCAATGAACGATATCTTTCAGGTCATTTGCGGAAAAGGAGATGAAGTCAAACGTCTCATCCTTTGCGAGATCCGCCTGCCCCGGATTCTGATGGGTGCATTGACCGGAGCATGTCTTGCAGTTTCCGGAGCGATTCTGCAAGGTGTCATGCGGAACCCGCTGGCATCGCCGGGGATCATCGGAGTTTCCTCCGGCGGCGGACTTTGCGGACTGCTGATCCTGCTCCTTTATCCTCAATATATGAATCTGCAGCTGCCAGCCTCATTTGCCGGAGCTATGGCAGCGGCGCTACTCATCTACGCACTTGCATGGAAACGTGGAACAGATCCTGTCCGGCTTGTTCTGGCTGGGGTGGCAGTCTCTTCCATGCTGGGAGCGATTTCCGGAATGATCATGATGATGCGGGCGGAAGAAACAGGAAAAATTCTTGATTTCACATTCGGCTCTCTTTCCGCCGCCGGAATAGAAGAGCTGTTGCGGGTCCTTCCATATATGGCTGTCGGTTTGATCCTTGCCTTGATCATGTCATCCCGGATCAATATTCTTGCGCTTGGTGACGACACTGCGACATCTCTTGGGATGAAAGTGGAACGGACGAGATTTTTTCTGATTCTCATTGCGGCACTGCTTGCGGCATCTGCGGTGAGTGCTGCCGGTTTGATCGGCTTTGTCGGACTCATCGCCCCCCATGTGATCCGGATGATCGCAGGTCCTGACAATCGTTACCTGATCCCTGTTTCAGGAATTCTCGGTGCTGCGCTGGTCGTTGGCTGTGATTTTGCCGGACGCATCATTGCAGAGCCGGGGGAACTGCCCGCCGGACTTCTGCTGGCATTGCTCGGACCGCCGTTTTTCCTTTGGCTTTTAAGGAGATCCCGCTATGAAGTTTGAACTGCAAAATATTTCCGGAGGTTACGGAAAAAATCTGATTCTGGAAAACATCTCTCTTCAAATCAATGCAGGGGAGATCGTAACGGTTCTCGGTCCAAACGGATGCGGAAAATCAACGCTTCTGAAAATTGCCGGACGGCTGCAGAAACCCTTTTCCGGGAGAGTGCTGCTGAATGAAAAAGAACTTCATTCCATCCCCGGCAAAAAACTGGCGCAGCAGATCGCTATTCTCTCTCAATCAGCAGAGATCCCGTCAGGAATGACAGTGAAAGAACTGGTCACACTGGGGCGTTACCCCTACCGGGAATCAGCTGCAGAACAGAAAAAAAATGTTCTGGCGGCTCTGGAAGCTACGGAAATCATTGACCTGCAAAACCGCTTTGTCTCGTCGCTTTCCGGCGGAGAACGGCAGCGGGCGCGTCTTGCCATGACTTTGGCGCAATCCCCCGAACTTCTGCTGCTGGATGAACCGACAACATTCCTTGATGTAAAGTGTCAGTTTGAAATTCTGGAACTGATCAAAAAATTAAACCGGGAACGGAACATTTCTGTCCTTATGGTACTGCATGATCTTTCTCTGGCGGCAATCTATTCAGACCGGATGATCTTCCTGAAAGATAAGAAAATCTATCTCTCCGGCACACCGCAGGAGGTCATGAAACCGGAGATCATCCGGGATGTTTTCGGGATCGAAACGCAAATCATTCAGCACAACAATCACCCGCTCTGTCTGACAACCGGCAAAAAATAGGATCGGCGTCCAATATGTGGGGCAGTTTGTGACCGGGGAGACAAAAGAAAAAATTTTGAGGAAATTTTTTCTCTTTTCTCCCCGTGCCCCTCTTTTCTCTTTTCAAACCTTTTTGCGGCATTCCGATTTTTGCAGGCAAAAATCAAAATGCCACTTACCGGAAACAAAGCCATAAAAAAAAACTGCTGCAAGCTCTTTTTCAAAGGCTGCAGCAGTTTTGAATCAAAGAATATTCAGATTCAGTTACCCATGAGCATGGTCATGATCGCTTTCTGAACATGCAGACGGTTTTCTGCTTCGTCAAAGACAATGGACTGGTCGCAATCCATGACTTCATCGGTGATTTCGTCGCCGCGGTGTGCGGGCAGACAGTGCATGACTTTTGCATCGGGCTTTGCAGCTTTCAGCTTTGCCATGTCCAGCTGGTAGGGCTTGAGAACTCTGATACGTTCCTTGGCTTCTTCTTCAAATCCCATGCTGACCCAGACGTCTGTGTAGATGAAATCAGCATCTTTGACCGCTTCATAAGGATCGGTCGTCCAGGAGCATTTTCCGGGACCGAGATTGCGATCCATGATCTTCTGGCTGGGACGGTATTCTTCGGGAGCGCCGATTGCGAGATCGACACCTGCGAGCTGGCAGACAAGCATCAGAGAGTTTGCCATATTGCTGGCACCGTCGCCGAGATATGCCATCTTCAAACCTTCCAGTTTTCCTTTGTATTCCAGCATGGTGAACATGTCGGTGAGAACCTGGCAGGGATGATAGTCATCGGTGAGAGCGTTGATGACAGGATATTTGGAGTTTGCTGCAAGGCCTTCCACATCAGCCTGAGCGAAGGTACGGATCACGATTCCGTGCAGGTAGCGTTCCAGAACTTTTGCAGTATCAGGAATGGTTTCGCCTCTGCCCATCTGGGTTTTTCCGCTTTCCAGATAGATGGGATAGCCGCCGAGTTCCTGAACACCGATCTCAAAAGAGACCCGTGTACGGGTGGAGGCTTTGGCAAAAATCAAGCCAATGCTTTTTCCGGCAAGGGGTTTTGCCGCTTGGGGAGTTCCTCTTTCGCGCTTGATCTTGGCGGAAAGCTCCATCAGTTTGACAAAATCATCATGGGTAAGATCCGCACATGAGAGTAAATCTTTGTTCATGGTGTTATCTCCTTGTACTTATTTATGCTTTGATCTCTGCAAAAACAGAATCAATGATCTGAACAGCTTTTTCACATTCTTCTTCGGTGACGGTCAATGCGGGGACGAGGCGCAGCACGGTTTCGCCTGCGGGGAGTGCGATCAAACCTTTTTCACGCAATGCGGGCAGAACTTCCGCGGAAGGTGCAAAGGTCAGGTCGATCCCGATCATCAAACCTTTTCCGCGAACTTCCTTCACAAAAGGATATTTTCCAACGAGAGAAGAGAGACGTTTCATGAGATATTCGCCCTGCTTGCGGCAGTTTTCCAGCACGCCGCCTTCGCAAAGCATATCCACAACACAGCAGCCGACAGCAGAAGCAAGAGCGGTTCCGCCAAAGGTGCTTGCGTGAGTTCCCGGGGTGAGAACATTGGAATATTTCCGCTGAGCGATCATACATGCCAACGGGAAACCGTTTCCGATTGCCTTTGCCATGGAAAGCGCATCCGGTTCGATTCCATAATTCTGCCATGCGAACAGAGTTCCGGTACGACCGGTTCCGCACTGAACTTCATCAAAAAGAAGAAGAACGTTCTTTTCATTACAGAGTTCGCGAACGGCTTTCAGGTATTCCGGATCAGCGGGGATGATCCCGCCTTCGCCCTGAACGGGTTCCATCAGAACCGCTGCGGTCTTATCGGTGATCGCATTTTTCAATGCTTCAAAATCATTGAAGGGGACCTGGCTGAATCCCTGAACATCGGGTCCGAATCCTTTGCGGTACTTTGCGCGTCCGGTAGCTGCCAGAGTTGCAAGAGTTCTTCCGTGGAAAGAATCGACCATGGTGATGATCTCATTTTTTCCCTGTTCGTTGCCCCATTTACGGGCGAGTTTGATCAAGGCTTCGTTTGCTTCAGCACCGCTGTTGCAGAAGAAGCAGGTTCCATCGAACCCGTGAGTGATCAGCTTTTCAGCGAGAGCGCACTGTTTTTCGTTCATAAAAAGATTGGAAACATGAACGAGGGTACGGGCCTGTTCCGCCACGACTTCGGCGATTTTTTCATTGGCATGACCGAGACTGCACACAGCAATACCGGAACTGAAGTCGAGATACTCTCTTTCTTCACCATCCCACAGCTTGCAGCCATCGCCTTTCACAAAAAGAATATCGGCTTTCGGATATGTCTTCATCACATACTTATCGTATGCTTCAACTGCTTTTTCTGTACGTGTCATTTTTCATATTTCCTTTCTTTGAAACAAAATAGTCGCAAACCAATACAATATCATCATTTTCCGAAAATTCAACACCATTTATAAAATTATTTTTTTGCAGAAAAATAAAAAATATTTGAAAAAAAATTAATTTTCGACTTGACTTTTCATTTTTCTGTAGTATATTGATGAATACACTCAAGCGGGTGTAGTTCAATGGTAGAACATCAGCCTTCCAAGCTGATTGTGAGGGTTCGATTCCCTTCACCCGCTCCAGTGGTGGGATTGCAGAGCGGCCAAATGCAGTAGACTGTAAATCTACCGACCATGTCTTCGATGGTTCGAATCCATCTCCCACCACCATTTCAAAAATAATGCACCTCAAACGAGGTGCTTTTTTTTTGCAATGAGAGGGGAGATCACGGCGTAGCCGTGAACGGTGCGAAGCAGCGTGGAGACGAACCATCTGGTTCGACAGTGCGGAGCACTGAGCATGAGGAGTTGCGGAGCAACCCGCAAGGCAATCCATCTCCCACCACCATTTTGAATTCTACAGCACCACAAACGAGGTGCTTTTTTTATTTCTTGATTCCGGCATTCCGTTGTTGAATATCCGTATCATATTTCGCCGCAAATTTTTTTCTTATAACTCAAAAAAAAAATTATAACCCCTCTTGACATTATCACAAATCCGTTGTATAATATCACAGATATCACAGTTTAACCAATGGGGTTCAGGTATGACAAAAACTGAATTTGTAATGAAAAAGCTGAAACAGCGTATCCTTTCCGGAGAATTCAAATCCGGACAGAAGCTGCCATCCATGCGGACCTTGGGGAACGCTTATGGAGTCAGTACCATGGTACTCCGGAAAGTTGTGGAGCAGCTGGAAGAGGAAGGACTTATCGAAAGCTCCAGCCGGTCCGGACTGTTTATCCCGGAAAATCTGAAACAGCATGAACTCTGCGGCGTGATCAATTCCATTCAGATCGGAACAATGGAAAATTATTTTGAAGCGCTGCTGCAATGCGCCTCCGGACACAACTGCGTTCCAATGCTCGTTCTGCCGACCCGGACAAGTATAGAAAGTATGCTGGAAAAAGATCCGTGCAGGGTATATATCAGCACATCAGCAGAACAGTTTCCGTATGAAGAATTGCAGCGGATATCTGCCGGAAAAAACATTATTTTCTGCAATCAATATGAGTGGCTGGAAGGGGAACCGGAGTCTGCTGTTCTGGCGGACTGGGATATGATCACGGAGCTGACTCTGAAAGCGTTTCTGGAAGCCGGACATAAAAGAATTCTTTTTATAAGCTACAACCGGAAGCTCCCGGAATTCAAACGGCGTCAGTTCTGCAGAGCAGCGGAACGGCTCGGGCTGAAATTTGAATCTCCGGAGTTCCAGTGGTGTTCCCTGCAGGATTTTGAAAACGATCTACCCCGCATCAAAAAGATCTTCCGGGATGATCCGGCACCGACTGCGGCGTTCGCCCGGGGAGATTCCCTGCTTTACCATCTGAAAGAACGGCTGGACGTCTTTTTTCCGGAACATGCCGACATGGATTTTATCGGAACATATAATTCATACTGGTCAAACAATGCCGGACAGGAGTTTGCCTCCTGGGAATGGGATTGGGATGTATTCTGGGAAAAGGTGTTCAAACACAAAGGAAAAGGTGTGGAATATTATCTTCCCACTCTTGTGAAATGGAATCCGAAAAAAAGACAAATCAAATAACAATAAGGAGGAAAAAAATGAATCAACGGAAGAGAGTGAACAGTTTCACATTGATCGAGCTGCTGGTTGTGATTGCGATCATCGCAATTCTGGCGGGAATGCTTCTGCCGGCATTGAACAATGCCAGAAAAACGGCACGGGCATCCAACTGTATCGCAAACATGAAACAAATCGGAACAGCTGTTGAGTTCTATCAGGGGGCTTATGATGGTTACATTCCCCAGTGGAATGACCCCTCAAATATCAAATGGTCAGACAAACTGCGTCCATTGGTCGGTGATAATTATCAACTCTGGCTCTGTCCGGACTCCCCTGCCCCGGGATTGGCGGAAAAAGTTTCCTCCGAACCCGGTACAGGAAAAGTTGATGCTATGAATATTGGAATCAATGGTGCTCAGGGGTCTAAAGAATTTGCGTTCAAAGAAAAATTCATCAAACAATCCCAGATCCGCAGTGCATCAAGCCTCATGTACGCCGGTGATGGTGCAGGAAAACATTCCCCGAGCTATAACCCCGTCAACGGGAATGGAGCATGTTACCTCACTTATGCGGTCTATCCGAATCAGGCGTCCGGCTGGATGATGCGCCACAATGATGGCTGTAATGTCCTGTTCACAGATGCTCATGCAGAACGCGTAAATAAAACGACGTTCTCTATGTGGGCAACAAATGTTTGGGGTTCAGAAAAACAGCGGTGGTTTGCAATTTATTAACATAGCATGAAAGGAAAAGCACGAATGAAAAAAGTTTTTTCGATGGCGGCAGGAATGCTGCTTTCACTGGCAGCAGCAAAAGATTTTACTGTCACGCCATTTGTATCTCTTTCACCATCAAAGGATTTGAAGACGTATTCCGGGTTCAACGGATTCAGCCGTTATGAGTTCAACCTTGAAAAACCGTCTCTGCTTGCTCCGGCAGATGCCCACGTTCAGTTGGCGACCGACGGCAAGACACTGCGGATCAATGCGACTTGTGAGCTGGGCCCCAAAGGTCTGCTCGCACGGGTCAACCCACCTTCCGGCGGAATCATGGTGTTTCGCGACGATTGCTATGAAATCGTCGTATTCCCCCGCCCCAATGACAAAACAGAAAATTATCATTTCTTCATCAACGGAAAAGGCGCAGTCTATGCGCAGGCTATGAAAAAAGGAAAATTCACAGCCTGGGAGCTGACAAAAAAATTCAAAAGCGAATATTCCGGAGATACCTGGCATCTTCAGCTGGATCTTCCTCTGGAACAGTTCGGGATCAAGGAGTTGAAACCCGGACAGGCAATAGGTTTGCGGATCTGCCGCAACTGGCGGAACTTGAATCTGAAATACTACGAAGGCTGCATACAGTCCACCTGGAATCAGCTCCGTGCCGCCTTTATCGATGTGGAAAAACTTCCGCTTTTCTATTACAGACCGGATGCTCCGGCGGTGGACTTCTTCCGCGTTGTCACCCGGAAGGAACGGAAGCCCGACTGCCAATTCAGAATCACAAATCCCTCATCCAAAAAGCAGACTTTCTATGCGGAATACCGTCACAAGCTGGAACGGTCCCAGCCTTCTGCCGGAAATTGGATGATCGAACTTGCACCGGGCGAATCCAAAGTCTTTGAAATGCCTATCCCCCAGGTTCTGAACGATGAACAGGTCCTTACCTGTCTGGTTGTGAAATCCGCTGATAAGAAAACCACCTTCTATTATCGTGCCTGTGCCTGGAAACAGGGCAAGGACAATGAATTTTTTGCTCAGCTCAGCGGAGATCTCGTTTATGTCACCCCGAGAATGGCATTTTATCCCTCCACCAACAAAATGAGGATCCAGCTCAACTGCAAAGCGGAAAAGAATCTTGCAAAGCTGAAAAAAATCCGTGCCGTTATCTCTACGGATAAAGGAGAGAAAATCGCAGAGTTCGTACTGCCCGCACCAGATGCGGAAAAAATGTCCGAAGGCCTTTTCCAGCTTCCCGATCTGAAAGAATATACCCGGACAAAGAACCCCTCCGGAAAGTATAAGCTGAGCCTCATCACCGAAGGTTTGAATTATAAACCGCTCGTCATCCCCTTTGAACGGAAAATCTTTGCATGGGAAGGCAACAATATCGGGAAAAAACTGCGTTTGATCCCCCCGTTCACCCCGCTGAAAGTCCGGGATAACAAGTATGTTGATGCCGTTCTGAAAACCTATACCATGAACGGACTCGGCTTGCTTGCCGGATTGAAAACTGATGGACATAATATTCTTACCAGTGACGGCATGGTCATGGAAGCGGTCATCGGCGGAAAAACCTACCGTGCAAAATCCACCGGATTCCGGTTCACGAAAAAAACCGATCTTGAAGTAGAACTGGAAGCCTCCTGGGAAGCCGGACCCTTGAAAGCAACTGCAAAAGGTTCTTTCGGTCAGGACGGTCTGATGTGGTACACCTTCCAGCTTCAGCCCTGCGCCCAGCCTGTGCAGAGTCTGAAACTGAAGCTCGCATTCCCTGAAAAAGAAGTTCCTCTCTACCACGCCTGTACCGATGGACTCCGTTTCAATAACGGCGGAGCTCTTATGAAAGGCAACGGAAGAATCTGGAAATCCGGCGATGCCGCACGCGGAGAGATCCAGAATGATTTTGTTCCCTATCTCTGGGTCGGAAGCGAAGGCCCCGGTCTGGCGATTTTTGCCGATAACGACCGCGGCTGGGTCCGGGCAAAAGATGTTTCCTCTCAGGAACTCTTCCGGAAAAACGGAAAAATCGAACTTGTCTGGAACATGATCACCAATGCCCCGGCAAACTTCAAATTCCTGCCGATCCGTTTCGGTTTCCAGGCTTCCCCTGTCAAACCCATGCCCGAAAACTGGCGCGCTCAGATGACTTGGAACATCACCTGGAAAAACAAAACAATCCAGAAATATATCAAGAACAGAACCCTCTTTTGCGGCGGCGATATGGGCAGAGGGACAATGATCAATCAGTATGTCCCCAGAAACAATGATTATTCTCTCTGGGAAGTCGCCCGCGAAATCAAAAAGACAGGTGTCGTTCCCCCGGGATTCCTTGACAAATGGATCGCCGGTTATCCCACAGAAGAGATCCGGAAGAAATACAGAGGCGAAGTCAGCGGCTTCCTTCACATACTGCGCGGATGCAAAACCTATCCGGATGCACGGATCATGCTTTACACCAACCCCCGTGGTTTGAGAATCGACTCCGATGAATCCAATACATTCATCAAC
>SUVT01000167.1 GCA_015061845.1 Lentisphaerota bacterium | reverse complement strand
CAACGTCTTTGTCTGCCCCTCCTCCACCACCGAAAAGGGAACCGCTCCCGCAGATCTGAAGAATGTCACAACTGTCGCTCAGAATCTCAGCGGTCACATTTCCTATGCTTACATCCCCGGTATCGACTCCGCAGCAGGATCTTCCTCTGGTATTGCAGCTGACGGTCATGTTAAAGGTGATACAAGCAAGCTCAACCACACCGACTACGGCAGCATTATGTTCGGCGATGGCTCTGTCAAGGGCGCAACCGGTACCAGCAGCAAGAACTGGGTCAAAGATGCTAACTGGCTTGTCCCAGCTCCTGGAACAGGAGACTCTTCCACTGGATGGTTGCAGACCAGTGCTACAGCTCAGTACGGTCCTGCAATCAACGACTAATCTGAATCAAATCAGTTAAGTCTGAAATTCAAAGAGGCGGATAGAAATGTCCGCCTTTTTTGTGTTTTAAAAAATATTTTTTTGCAAATACAGCATTATATTATTTTTTTCCTGAAAAACGCCTGTTTTTTTCTTGTCTTACAACTTGAAACAAATATTTCTCCGGACTATATTACAAAGCATTAATTACATAATTAAATGAAAGGAGAAATTTATGAAGGCTGAAACCATGAGCGCCTTTGAGGCGATTGATTTCCCGAAACATAACTCATTGTCTCTGGCAGAAGAAGTTTCCGGTTTTGAACCCTGGAACATGCCGGAAGTTACTCTCAACCTGAAAGATGCAAAACTCCCGTATGCAGCGGAAAGCTCTCTGAAACGCCATTTCACTATCGCAGAAAACGGAACGCCAGTCATCACCCGGAAAGATCCTTCTCTGAAGTCGGAAGAATTCATTCTGGAACGGAAAAAAGATGTCATCACGATCATCGCATCCGATGATTCCGGGTTCCGTTACGGGGCCTGCGAACTGGAAGAACGGATCCGTAACGGTGAATACGGCACATTCCATGAACTTCCTGCGATCCCCCGCCGTATCACCCGCTGTTTCTTTGCCCCGAACACCAGACCGCCTCTGAAACTGGATGAACTGCTGGATGATTATGATTATTATCCTGAAGCATATCTCGACAGGATCATGCACGACCGTCTCAACGGTGTCTGGCTCACTATTTACCTGAACGATATGCCCTGCAGCTTCTTCCCGGAACGTGGGAAAGATGCTCCCCGGATCCTTGGAAAACTGCAGAAAGTCGTGGATAAATGCGCTTTGTACGGAATCAAATGTTATCTTTACATGGCAGAACCCAGAATGTTCAAAGAAGGCTCCTGGAAAAGCGGAACTCCCGAAGATCTGGCACGCCATCCGGAACTGGGCGGTCACAGCAGCGGCGGTGTCACCGCATTCTGTACCTCTGCCCCCGTCGGACAGCAATACCTTCAGGAGACCATCGGTCACATCTTTTCCACCGTTCACGGGCTGGGCGGCTTGATCAATATCATGTGTATGGAATCCGCATTCCCCTGTGCTATCTGGAAACTTTACGAACATATTCAGAAATGCAACTGTCCCCGCTGTTCTGAACGGAATTTTGCGGAACTTTTCAGTGAAATCGCAAAAGTCATGACAGATTCCATGAAGAAATATCAGCCCGATGCAGAGTTCTTCGGCTGGTTCTACGCCTCCAACCATATCGCAAATGAACCGGAACATGAGCTTCGTCTGAAAATCGCCGAAGTCTGGCCCGAAAATGCCGAGCTGCTCCACAATCTTGAAACCGGCGGACACAATCCCCAGCTCGGACGCGATCATCTGGTTCAGGATTACTCCCTCTCTTACGCCGGACCGTCCGAATATTTCATGGAATACGCCTCCAAGCGCCGTTCCTTTGCCGCAAAAATGCAGACCGGCTGTTCTCATGAAGATGCCACCGTTCCCTATCTGCCCGTTCCGGGAATCCTCTACGAACGGTATAAAAATCTCCGTCAGATCAACTGCAGCGCAGTCATGCAGTGCTGGTATTTCGGCTGTGCGCCGGGAATCATGAACCGGGCTGCCGGACGCCTCTCTTTCGATCCGTTCCCGGCAACAGAAGACGAATTCCTGCTGGAACTTGCCAAACCGCTGTGGGGCGAAACTGCTCCCCTCGCCGCAGAAGCATGGAAAAAACTCGGAAACGGTTACCGCTGGTTCCCGGAAAATCTTATGTTCAAATGGTTCGGTCCCATGCACAATTCTGTTGTAACCCCCTGGTATCTCTATCCGGCAGATCTTCCGGTTGCGCCCAGTTACACTCAGGCGTTCCCGAAAAACTCCGGCGACCGCTTCGGGGAATACTTCGGCTTTGAACATACGCTCGACGAAATCTGTCAGCTGACCAAAATGATGGAAGGTCCCTCTCTGGAAAGTGCCGCTCTGATCGCCAAAGCCGCAAGAACTCCGGATCAGAAGAAAGAAGCTCAGCTGGTAGAGGCAATCGCCATCCAGACTTCCAGCATGCGCCGTTTGTTCGATTTCTATAAGGCACGCGAAGAGATGATCTACTTCCGGAAGGATCACAAAGCATTGATGCACAAACTCATTGCAGACGAAATCAAAGATACGCTCCGTATGGCGGAACTCTGCGAACAGGATTCCAGACTGGGATATCATGCCGAAGTGGAAAGTTTCCTCTTCTTCCCCGAAAAACTCCGCGCAAGAGCTGTACTTCTGCAGGAGTGCGATGCGGAAATCGACTCCTTCGATTACGATGCAGATGTCCTGAAAGCATATCGCGGCGAAACCGGAGAAATCTACCCGCTGCTGCCCGAATCAGAGGCAAAAACCTTTGATCTTGACGGTACGACCGGAAAAGTCTATGCGGAAGATAATAAGATCGTCATGGAATTTTTCAAGTTCGCAGCTCCCGCTCATGTGGAATTTGAACCGGGCAGAATGATGCGGATCATTGAATCCAATATTTCTGCCGATTCCCATGATCACGGTTCCGACTGGGTGGAAGGTCTGACCATCACCCACGCAAACGGCGGCGCAAAAC
>SUVT01000166.1 GCA_015061845.1 Lentisphaerota bacterium | reverse complement strand
AATGGTAGTTTGAGCGTGGCTACCCACAGGGTAACCACCGAAAACGCTCCATTTGCAGATCGCGACAAGAATTTTCTGCCATTTTTGAAGACTTTTGAAATTGCCTCCTGAAAGAACAATACGGAAAGAGTAAAATCGAAAAACAGGTGTCTTTCAACGGATAATATCGTTAATACGATTTGATTTTTTTACATTCATACTCTATAGTACAGACAAATCATGAAGTATAAGGAACAAAATATGAGTTTACCTAAAGAATACAAATATTACGCTTTTATCAGTTATTCCCGTAAAAATTCTCCGGCTGCTGCGTTTTTGCAAAAAGGGCTTGAGAAATTCAAAGTTCCTGTCCGGAAAGTTGCAGCAACTTATCTTCCGGCAGACAAGAAATATATGAAACCAATCTTCCGGGATAAACGGGATCTGGAAGTTTCAGAAAAGAAGTTTACCGATGAGATTCTGCATGTGATCGGTGAGTCCCGCTATTTACTGGTGCTGTGTTCTCCGGAATCTGCAGCATCCAAATGGGTCAATCTTGAAATTGAAAATTTCCTGTTGACACATAATAACGATTTCAGTCTGATTGTTCCGGTTATATTAAAGGGGGCCCCCAGCTCCAACGATGAAACTGAATGTCTTCCGCCGGCACTCCGGAGAGAAGAAATTACCTGTCGGAATCTTCCCCGCATGATCGCTGACGATGGAGAAACTGAAAAAGATGGCTGGGAGAACGGGCTTGTTCAAGCTATCAGCTATATGCTGCGGGTCAAACGGGAAAGTATCAAAGCCGCCATCGATACAGAACGGGTCCATTTTTACCAGCGGTGCGCAGCTGTTTCCATAATGGTTGTGTTAATATTTGCGGCATTGACTCTTTGGGCAATCCGTGCAGAAACAAAGGCAAAAAACAATGAACAGAGAGCGATTGCAGGTGAAAAGAAAGCGCTGGTAAATGAACAGAGAGCGATTGCTGGTGAAAAGAAAGCTCTGATAAATGAACAGAGGGCAATTGCAGGTGAAAAGAAAGCTCTGATAAATGAGAAAAGGGCAAAAGAACAGGCGAACATTGCACAAGAATCACTGGATTTTCTGGGGGATGTTTTCCGATCTTCCGACTCGACAATATCCGGCAATAAGGATATGAAAGTTCTTGATGCGATCTACGCAAAAATACCGGAAATCAGCAAAATCAAAGAATGGCAGCTGCAAGTCTCTGTGGCTATGACTTTGAGTGGTATTCTTCACAATCTGGGAGATACCAACAGTGCTTACACTCTTTTGACTACAGCAAGAGTCCTGTTGGAAAAACATGCCTCCGATACATTGGAACTGGCAGAGTGTTACAACAGGATCGCCAGGGTCTGTTCCTCTCTGGGAAAACAATCGGAAGCACTGGCATTTTTCAATAAGGAGTTGAAGATAAAGAAAAAAATACTGCCTGCAAACCATCCGGATCTTATTGCCAGCCGCAATAAGACCCGGACAGCTCATTCGTCTGTAGAGAATCGCAGAAACTCTATGAGACATTACAGGAAACCACCGCCGCACAAAAGACACGCTTCTCCGGCAAAACACTCTCAGGATTCCGGAAAATACAGCTATGTCGAAGCAGAATTCAAGTCCAAAGATGAACTCCGTCTTGTTTTTGAACATCTTGAATCAGCCGTATTGATAACAAAGAACACTTTTCCTGCTAATCATCCGGCTGATGTTTCCGGTTATTATTCTCAGGGCTTCAAGAGCATCTCACTGAAAAATTATAAGGAGGCTCTGGCGCATTTTGAAAAAGCACTGACAATTCTAAAGCAGAGATTTCCGGAAAAACACCCCTTTGTTGCCTACGCTTATAACAATATTGGTATCGTCTATTATTCTCAAGAAAAAAAGAAAGAAGCAATGGAATCCTTCAAAAAATCTCTGGAGATATTCAAACAGACTTTGCTTCCCAACCACACAGATTTTGCCATTTGCTATAACAATATCGGACTGGTATATTCTTCCAATGGGGATTTCCGTAATGCAGAGCAGAATTTCTATAAAGCCGCTCAGATTTTCAGGTCTGTATCTCCTTACAGCCGGGATATCACAGTGTGCTGGAACAACCTCGGATTGGTTGCTGTTGCTCAGAAGAGGTTTGATCGGGCATTAAAGTCTTTTGACAGAGGTTTTATGGTAAGATATGCGATTCTTCCGATAAACCATCCTGATCTGGCAAAGAGTTTCATTAATACAGGATTCATGAGGGCAGTCACCGGGCAGCACGATAAAGCTTTGAAAAATTATGAAACAGCATTGCAGATAAACAGGGCTTCTTTTACGGAAAATCACCCGGCTGTCGGAAAATGTTACGGGATGATCGGAGAAGTATATTTCAGCCGGAAAGAATACCGGAAAGCAAAAGAATATTATGAAAAAGCCTATGAAATCATGAAAAAAAACTCCGGAGCAAATCACCCGGGGACTAAACTGTATTTTAACAGGTTGAAAGAATCGGAAAGTAAAATCAGATAGCGCTTTTCAGTGTTCCCTGTAAAAAACAGAACGATTTTTCCATATTTACACGTTAAAAGATCAGAAAAGCAAAAAAATGTGTGATATCTCGTATAAAATAAAAGAAAAACACTTGAAAAATGCAGAAAATGGAATTAATTTACTGTGTAAAATGTTTGTACGGGTATGAAAGAGGTTGAACGTGACAGTTTACGAAGGTTTATTTTTAATACTGATCGGTGTTTGTATTGTATTGGCGATTTATGCCGCTGCAACACGCGCCCGTGTGGCTTTGCTCCGGAAAAAATTGGCTGATTCATTCCACAGACGCGCCGAAATGACCCGTTTTCTGGATATCTTTTCTAAAAATATTACGACATCCGGCGATGTAGAAAACTGGATGAACGTCACCGCTAGATATGTCAGTGAACTTGTCGATGCCCAGTCTGTCTGTATTTTTATGGAAGAAGATGGGATTCTGAAAGTCGCCGGGGTGTT
>SUVT01000079.1 GCA_015061845.1 Lentisphaerota bacterium | reverse complement strand
ACAACATAATCATAAGCTTCATCAGCCCACTTGCAGTCGATGAGGATCTCATCGGGCGTGCGTCCCCAGATCTGATGGGAGATCATGCCTTTCCAGTAGACCTGGGGCAGGGTGCATTGCAGATTGGAACCGTCGATGTTGGCGGTGTACATGTAGGTGTGCCACATGGGAGACCACGGTGTGATCGGATTTTTGCAGCATCGGAAGAGGAAAAGCAGCTGAGTGGAATCACAGTTGAAAATGATATGATTGAGCCACCAGTAGACATCCGGGAGCATGTAGGAAACCGGGTGGATGGCTTCCATCTGACGGTAGGAGATGATCAGTTTTGATTCTCCGGTGTAGAGATCCATGAGAAAGATCCCGTCGTTATCGAGATCCGGGATCCGTTTTTCGGCGGGGAGGATGGCATCTGCATAGGAGTAGCCGCGTCTGGGGATCCGGGCAAAATCAAGAGAAGCCGCCCAGTGACCGTCGGGAGAAATCGTATAAATCGGACGTTCATATTTTCCGACGATTCCTTTGCCGACTTCAAAGATCCGGGCAACGATGCGGTCAGTTTCTTCTTCATAATCATTATAAACGAAGCAATCCGGTCTGTGTTTGAGCCAGAGGTTCATGCAGCCCTGCTGATGACACCAAGCCCGTGTGGTTGTCAGGGAAACAAACTCCTGTTTATCGGGGGTAACATAGCCCAATTCTGCAACTTCGCCCCGTTCCGGGATCCTGTCATCCTGATCAACTCTCAAAGCCAGATGCTTTGTCTGATCCTGATTCCACGGAATTCTGTCGTAATAACCAAAAAAGTAATGTTTGCCATCGTCTGGGGTGAGTTTTTTCCATTGGAAAGTCGGGCTGATATCGGAAATGATCATTGTTGAATACTCCTTTGTTCCGGGTGATTTTGAGCTGAATATAACATCTCTGCAAACTCTTTTCAAGCTGTAAAAATGAAAAAAGCATGAAAAAAGAATATTCTGTTATAAAAAAGCATGAATGAATAACACAAGTGTGATAAAAAAACAAAAAAAAATATTTTTATATATTGAAAATATATATTTCGGGTGTAGATTACAGGATAAAGATAAAAACTCAGGAGTTATGAAATGTTTTTCACCAGTACCAGACAGAATTTGAATGTCACCGCAGCACAGGCAATCGCACAGGGAATTTCCAAAGACGGCGGATTGTTTGTTCCTTCTGAATTCCCGCAAATCTCCCGTGAAATGCTGGAAAAACTCGTTCCCATGAGCTATAAAGAACGGGCTTGCGCTGTTCTTTCCACTTATCTCAACGACTTCACACCGGAAGAAGTGGAGTATTGCGTCAATGGTGCTTATACCGGAACATTTGATAATGAACAGCCCGCTCCGCTGGTGGATCTCGGCAACGGATGCCACATGCTGGAACTCTGGCACGGTCCGACTTGCGCATTCAAAGACCTCGCTCTGCAGATCCTTCCGTTCCTGCTGACCGTCTCCGCAAAAAAGACTGCTCCGGATAAAACGATCGTGATCCTCGTTGCAACTTCCGGAGATACCGGAAAAGCTGCTCTTGCCGGATTTGCTGACGTCCCGGGAACAAAGATCATCGTTTTCTTCCCCCAGAACGGTGTCAGCCCCATGCAGAAACTGCAGATGACCACCCAGACCGGTAACAATGTGGCTGTCTGCGCCATTGAAGGAAACTTCGATGATGCCCAGACCGGTGTCAAAAAGATTTTCGGCGATGCCGCAATGCAGGCGTTCCTGAAAGAAGGAAAGATGGAATTCTCTTCTGCAAATTCCATCAACTTCGGTCGTCTTGCGCCCCAGATCGTTTACTACGTTTCCGCTTATTGCGATCTTGTCCGTAACGGTAAAATCAAGATGGGCGAACCCATGAACGTGGCAGTTCCCACAGGAAACTTTGGCAATATTCTGGCAGCTCTCTACGCAAAACGCATGGGTGTGCCTATCAATAAGTTTGTCTGCGCTTCCAACAAAAATAACATCCTGACCGACTTTATCAAGACCGGTGTCTATGACCGGAACCGTCCGTTCTATACTACCACAAGTCCCTCCATGGATATCCTGATCTCCTCCAACCTGGAACGTCTGCTTTATCATCTTTACAATGAAGATGCGGAACAGGTGGCTGGTCTGATGAAAGCTCTCTCCGGTGAGGGAAAATACAGTGTCAGTGCAGAAGTTCTGGAAAAATTGCAGAAAGAATTCTCTGCCGGATATTGCGATGAAGAAGCAACTCAGGCGACCATCTCCAAGCTCTTCAAAGAAAAACATTACCTCTGCGACACCCATACCGCAGTTGCAGTGAAAGTCTATGATGAGTATGTAAAGGAAACCGGAGACAAGACACCCTGCGTGATTGCTTCAACAGCATCTCCCTACAAGTTTGCCGCCGATGTTCTTCCTGCCATTGACAATGCAGAAATCCCTGCCGATGGTTTTGCACTTCTGGACAAACTTGCAGCCGTTTCCGATACAGCAGTTCCCGTACCGCTGGCAGAGTTGAAGACGAAAGAAGTTCTCCACAAGACCTGCGTGGAAAAAGAAGATATGGCAAAATTCATCCGGGAATTTCTCGGATAATAGAGCTATTGAGCGAAAAAGACTTTTTCGGCTGAACAGATTTTGATTCAGAGCAATCATTTTATTATTCAGGAGTACAAAATGGACAGACAAGACCAACAGGAAAATCAACCGATCCAAGAGACATCTTACAATCCGGAATCGCAAAATCAAGCCGATGGTAAAAAATGCAAATCTTTGTTGAAAGGCAAGAATCGTGCAATTCTTATTGCCGTTGTACTGGGATTTATCATTGTTAATGTTGTTTCCTGTAACAAATCTGAAAAAACACCTAAAGTCAAAAGCAATGCCGAAGAAGTTTCTCAAGAAACTTCTGATAAAAAAAACGGTTATGAGGTGGAGGGAACTGTTGTTGTTAAAGTCGATAAAGGCAGAAAAAGGATTGTTATTCGCGAGGGAATAATAGGTATTGCAAAAGGGGCTTTTTCTGATTGCAGCAACTTGGAACAGCTTACCATTCCCTCCAGTATGAGGTTTATTAAACCTGGTGAGTTTTCAGATTGTGTGGGATTGAAGAAGTTTACATTTTTTTCCGACCGGTTGGGAGATTTGGGAGATTTAAGAAATTTTTTGCCGGAAAATTATAAAGGAGAAATCCATATTATCATCCCGAACGGCGTGAAAAGTATTGGGGAAGAGGCGTTTAAAGGTTGCAGTGGCTTGACGAGCGTCACGATCCCGAACAGCGTGACAAGTATTGGGAGTGCTGCGTTTTTCTGCTGCTGGGGCTTGAAGAGTATCACGATCCCGAACAGCGTGAAAAGTATTGGGGATTATGCGTTTTCCTGTTGCAGGGGCTTGACGAGCGTCATGATCCCGAACGGCGTGAAAAGTATTGGGCATGGGGCGTTTGAGGCTTGCAGTGGCTTGACGAGCGTCACGATCCCGAACAGCGTGACAAGTATTGGGGGTTATGCGTTTTTCTGCTGCTGGGGCTTGAAGAGTATCACGATCCCGAACAGCGTGAAAAGTATTGGGAGTTATGCGTTTTCCAGTTGCAGTGGCTTGACGAGCGTCACGATCCCGAACAGCGTGACATGGATTGGGGGGTATGCGTTTGAGGCTTGCTGGGGCTTGAAGAGCGTCACGATCCCGAACAGCGTGACAAGTATTGGGCGTTCTGCATTTTCCGGTTGCAGTGGCTTGACGAGCGTCACGATCTCGAACAGAGTGACAAGTATTGGGGAAGAGGCGTTTAAAGGTTGCAGTGGCTTGACGAGCGTCACGATCCCGAACGGTGTGACAAGTATTGGGCGTTCTGCGTTTTCCGGTTGCAGTGGCTTGAAGAGCGTCACGATCCCGAACAGCGTGAAAACTATTGGGGAAGAGGCGTTTTCCGGTTGCAGTGGCTTGACGAGCGTCACGATCCCGAAGGATTGTTCTGTATATAACTACGCTTTCCCCCCTGGATGCCGTGTTATCCGGAGATAAGAAGCTATAGAAGGCAAAAAAAGCTGTTTGATGTCAATAGGGAGATTACGGAGAGAACGGAGTGTACAGAGGCATTTCCGGTTCTTTCTCCGTAACCCCTGTAAACTCTGTATAGAAAACGTTTCAATGAGTTCTTTGTACAGGGACTTTGCAACAGCCCCTTTTTACTTCATCAGACCGAGCAGGATAACACCGAGCAGGATCAGGGCAAGGGGAATTGCTTTCTTTCTCAGGTTCTTGTCGTGGAACCAGATCCCGCCAACGGCAAAGGTCACGATGCAGTTGCTGCGGCGGATCAGGGAGAGAATGGAAATCTGAGCCTCCGGAACACTGACAGCATAGAAATAAAGCCAGTCAGCCAGAATCAGAAGAATCCCGGTGACAGGAATGCACCATCTCCATTCAAAAGGATGTTTGTGTCCAAATGCAGTCCGGATCAGCCATGCAAGACCGAGAATGATCACAAGGTCAGCAGAGAACCAGAACTGAAGCATCTCCCGGTCAAGTTTCAATACACCCAGCAGATATTTATCGTAAAGGGCAGAGGCGGAACCGATCAGAGTTCCAAGCATGATCAGATAAATCCCTTTTGATCTGGTGAAGTGGATCCCTTCCAGTTTTCCGATGACGGAGAAAATGTAGTAACCGACAAAAATCAGCAGCATTGCCACTCCCTGCCAGATCGTCGGAAGTTCATGGAAAAGAATGATTGCACCGACCAAAGTCCAGAGCGGAGAACTTGCACGGATCGGCGACGAGATGGAAACAGGAAGTTCCCGCATGGCATAATAGATACAAATCCAGCTGGAACCGACGATCAGAGCTTTCAGCATGACATGCAGATAGAAAGAAAGATCCAGCTGGAAACATTGGGGCAGGGTACCCCGGAAACCTGTTGCCCCCAGCATCACAATAAAACCGGCAAGTGTCGCAAAGAAAAGTGCCGGCATGACAGAATTTTTGTCCACAGACATTTTTTTTCCGATGTCGTAGAACCCGAGCGCAAGAGCTGAACCGAGAATCGGAAGAAACCAGACAGGAATGAGAGAAAGTAAATCGTTCATTTATCAAAAGACCTTTCGCGGGTGGGGTTAAACCTTATAATATACTATATTTTACAGAAAAAGCAATTGAATAAATTTTTTTTGCCTTGACATTTTCGTCAATCAGGATAAATTACACCGGAAGGAGCAAGATATGAGCAAACGGTCAGCCAAAAAGAAAAAACAGAAGCAGAAAAAGATTGAAGTTCAATATACCGGAACTTTTTCCGCTTCCCGCAACGGATTCGGTTTTGTGGAAACTGAACACGGTGAAGTTTTTATTCCCGCAAAAGCCGTCAACGGCGCAATCAGCGGAGATACTGTGACCGTTACCATCACTTCTCTGGACAATCCGCTGGGAATCGAAGGGAAAATCACGGAAATCAAAGAACGCTCCCTCAAACTGTTTGTTGCAATGGTCATTGACACCTATAACGTAAAACCTCTTGATCCGTCTCTCCCGGTGATCAAGATCAGCGGCGGTTTGAAAGGCGCAAAGAAAAATGACTGGGTGAGAGTCCGCTTGCTGGAGAATGGTTCCAAATTCACGGAAAAACTGCGGGGTTCTGTGGAAGAGCGGATCGGGAAAAGTGCCACTCTGACCGGTGATTTGCTTTCCGTTTCCAAAGAGTTCAATCTGCCGGAACCTTATTCCGATGCCATGGAGCAGTTTTCTGCAAAAGTCAATCCCCTTGAACTGGAACGGAGAGATCTGACCAAAGAGTTTACTGTTACCATCGACCCGGAAGATGCAAAAGATTTCGATGATGCCATATCCATCCGGGAGGACAACCGTTTCTGGTATCTCGGCGTTCACATTGCCGATGTGGCTGCCTGGGTGCGTCCCGGTACAAAGCTGGATCAGGCGGCATTTGATCGGGGCTTCTCCTCTTACATCCCGACCATGTTCCGTCCGATGTTGCCGGGAACTTTGACGAAAAAGATAAGTCTCCGTCAGGGTGCGGAATCCACGGCACATTCTGTGATTCTGAAAGTCGATAAAGCGGATGGAAAAGTCATTTCTCATGAACGTTTTCACTCTCTTGTGAAAGTGGATGCAAGATTGGATTATGACGGAGTGCAGCTCTATCTGGAAAAAGGAAAAACGCCGGAAAAATGGGGCGCCCGCCTGAAAAAGAATCTCTCCATGCTGGCGGAAGCTGTCGACAAAATGAGAGAGTTCCGGGCAGAGACAGAACAATTTCTTTCTATAGAGACCGCTGAAATCAAAGTGATTTGTGATGAAGCTGCCGGGACTGTGACCGGATTGGAACAGAGAGTTCAGCGGGAATCCGAAGCTCTCGTGGAAGAGTGTATGCTTGCGGCAAACAGTGCGGTGGCTGTGGAGATGATTGAAAAAGGAATCCCGGGCTTGTATCGAGTTCATGCCGAACCGGAACCGGGAAAACTGGAAGAGTTCGCCGTGTTTGCGGAAGGGATCCTGAAACGGAGAACGGGAGATATTTCCAACCGGAAGATCCTTTGCAAATTCCTTGAAAATCTTCCGGACGACCATACAAAATATGTGATCAGCACCTCTCTTCTCCGTGCAATGCAGCGAGCCTGTTATGCGGAAGATCCCGCCATTCACTTTGGATTGGGAAAGACCCGCTATTCTCATTTTACAAGTCCCATCCGGCGATACTCTGACTTATTCACTCATCAGCAGCTTCTGATGTTTGATCTGAACAAAAAAATGCTTTCCAAAAAGAAAGCTGCCGGTATTGCGGAAGTTTTGCTGAAACTGGAAAAACGGAACGATGAGGCTTACTTTGCCGCAGTTGACCGCCTGAAACTTCACTTTCTGAAGCAATTCCTGCAGGAAAAGATGGGAACGCTCTTTGAGGGCGTTGTGATCAAAGTGAATGCACACGGGATGATCTGCGACATTCCGCAGTACGGGTTGCGCGGATTTGTTCCGGCTCATCGTTTTACCACGATCATGCACAGACGTCCACCCAAACCGGGCAATCTGATATTTCTTTATCTGGATTCCCTGGACTTCAATGCAGGTTCAGCCACATTCCGTCCTGCATGATCATGTGCTTGATTTTACCAGAAGAAGCGGTTCCAGTTCAACTTTCTGCGTGATCTGTTTGCTTTTTCCTGAAATGATATGTTTGATGGCTCTGGATGCAAGTTCCTGATAATCAAGCGTGATTGTTGTAAGTTCCGGATAAAGTTGTTCCCCGATGGGCAGATTATCACAACCGCAGATCGCAATATCTTCCGGAATTTTCAGATGGTTCTCCTGTAAGACCCGGTAAACGCCTGTCGCCATTTCGTCGTTTGTTGCAACACTGTCAAAATCAACATCTTGCGAAAGAATATTTCTCATTTCTTTCGCAGCTCCGGCAGCAAGAAAGTCGGTATTGATGACCAATTCCGGATCAAAATCGACAGCTGCTTCGGAAAGAGCTTCCTGATAACCGGCACACATCTCCCGGGTGAAGAAATGTTCTTTCGGACCGGTAACAAGAACGATCCGCTTTCTGCCCCGGCTGAGCAGATGTTTCACTGCAAGATAAGCCGCTTTGCGGTTGTTGAATGAAAAACTGCTGTACGTTCCGTTGAAAGATTCTCTGACATGGTTATCCAGCAGCAGCGCACCGGGCAGGGCGTGCAGAAGCGTTTCCAACTGTTCCGGTTCAAAACTGCCGAACAGAATCGTTCCGGCACAACGGCTTCGCTTGATCCGTTCAATGATCCGCAGAAAAATATTATAACTTCCGTTCGTTGTCCGGATAATGCACTCAAAGCCGCAAGCCGCAAGCTGTTGTTCCAGAGCGGTCAACAGGCGCATGTGGAAATAGTACATGCTGCCGTTGATGTTACCGAGGATCAGCTGGACTTGTCTCGGCGGTTCTGCGGAAGCCGGTCTGCCCTGCCGTGCCGTATTGGTATAGCCTTGCCGTTCCGCCTCTTCCAGGATCCGTTTCCGGGTGGATTCCTTCACGGGGGAATTTTCCCGGAGCGCGCGGCTGACTGTCATCAGACTGACCCCGCAAGCCTGCGCAATATCTTTGATCGTTGCCATAATTTACTCCTCTATATGTTAAAAAAAATAATTTAACATTTTATTTTTTCAAGTCTTTTTTCGGAAAAAAAGAGTTTTTTACTTGATTTTTACTTTGCTTTCCTTTATATTATACTGCAATAATACTACAATAATAGGAGGTTTTGATGAAAAAATTTATTCTTGCAACAGCAATTTTTGCCAGTGCCCTTGCAGAAACAGGAGTCTGCGGAGCAGAAAAAGAAGAACCAAAAGCTGACCCGAAAACGGGAATTGTCTTCCCCGCAGATGATAAAGTCGATACTTTCTGCGATATGGTGCGGCATCAGTTCAACTTCAACGGTTATAATGCCTGGATCGTTGTTCCGCATAATCCGCTGCCCGGAAAACAGTGGTTTGCCGTTCCGGAATGGCCCACAGCTTTTACCGGAAGAAATGGCGTTCAGGCTCTTCTCAACATGGGCTTTTATATGGTACATGTCAATCTTTATGGGGAATATGCCAATGACAAGGCTGTCGGTGTCATGCACAAGATGTATGAGTTCCTGCAGAAAAACGGGTTTCAGAAGAAAGGGGCATTTATTGGTATGAGTCTCGGCGGTCTGTACTCTTTCCGTTATGCTCAGGCACATCCTGAAGGCGTTGCATGTATTTATGCGGATGCTCCGGTTTGTGATTTGAATTATAACTCGACAAGAAAAGAAAATATCTATAAGGCATATAAAACATCTTCTAAAACGGAACTTGCCAAAGTTTCCCCGGTGAATCAGATGGATAACATCGCAAAAGCAAAGATCCCGGTTTTGATGCTGCTTGGTACAGCTGATGATGTTGTTGATTACAAAACAAACGGTTTGCTCTGGGCGGAACGTTACAAGAAGCTGGGTGGCTCCGTTGAAGTTGTCAAACGGATCTATGGACATCATCCCCATGGATTGGATAATCCCGGCAGAATTGCCGGTTTTCTGACCTATCATGTATTGACACAGGATTAAATGTTAATTGTATAATTTAACATTTTTCAAAAAGTGGTAATTTTTTCAGAAAAAGTTGCTTTTTTTACGGAAAAAACCTTGAAATATGAGAGATTATATGTTATATTCCACGAAGAAAGAATGTTAATTTATCATTTCTGAAAACATGAACAACACAAAGAAAGGGAAAGAATCATGGGATATCTTCCGATTTCAGAAAGCCTTGCCCGCCAGGAAAAAGTCAAAGCTATTCTCGCAAAACACAATCTCGACATCGCATTGGTCTATTATGACGAATTCGGAATCGGTAACGGCTGGTATCTGACCGGCTGGTGTCCGCAGTTTGAATCCGGATCCGTTCTGATCCCCCGTGAAGGCAACTGCATGCTTCTCGGCGGACCCGAAAGCGAACCTTTCGCAAAACAGGACAGCGCAATCACCGAAACCAGAAACTTCCCTGCATTCATGGTTCCCGATGAAGAGTATCCAGCATCCACCATCATCGACTTCCCGAAACTTTTCGCTGAACTCCAGCAGACGATCGGTAAAGTCAAACGTGTCGGTCTTGTCGGTGCAGACCGTATGCCCATGGGCTGCTACAAGGCGATCGCTGCCGGCTTCACCGGTTGCGAAATGGTCGATATTACCGAAGAATATCTCCAGCTCCGTTACTACAAATCCAACTGGGAAATCGACCAGATCCGCGCAGCATTCAAGCTCGCTGATTACTCCTACGATGCAATGAAAGCCGTTATCAAACCCGGCGCATCTGAAATCGAAGTCGCTGCTGCCGGTGAATACGCTGCACGTCAGCGCGGCGCAAGCGGATTCGGATTTACCGCAATCGTCGGCTCCGGAACCCGTGCAAACGCTGTTGTTCCCACTGCAAGCGCAAAGAAAATGGTCGCAGGCGAAACCGTTATGATCGGTCTCTCCCCCAAAGTCAGCGGTTATGCAAGTGCTATGGGTGACTATCTCCCCGTTTCCGGCGAGTACACCGCAAGCCAGCTGGAATGTCTCAAGGTTCTCCGTGAAGCATTCCGCCTGACCAAAGCCATGCTGAAACCCGGCAACATCGGTCGAGATATTGATGCTCCCGCCCGCCGTTTCTGCGAAAAACATGGTCTCGACGGCTATCTGATCTGCCCGTTCGCTCACACCATCGGTATTCACGAAGCTGAATCTCCGTTCTTCGGTCCCAACAGCAACGATATCCTGAAACCCGGCATGACCGTTTGCGTTGACGTCAGCTTCTTCGGACATCCCCAGTGGCACGGCTCCCGTATCGAAACCGGCTATGTGATCACTGAAGACGGCGCAGAGCCCCTCAGCACCAAGATGGATGCTCTCCACACCTCTGAAGTCTGATCTCACCCGGATTTGATTTCCATCCCGGACGGCTCTCCGCTTTCCGGGATTTTTTTTCTTTTTTGAAGAATTTTCTTGATTCTTCGCCTTGAAAAAACAGAAAACAGGTGTAAATTCTCACCATTATGAAAAAGCCCCCCGTAAAAGTTACAAAGTTTCTGACAAAGGAAGGAAGATTGATCTGTCCTGCCTGCGGGGAATCTTTGTCCCGACAGGATGTGGAATCGTTTATCCGGTGTCCATACTGTGATTACAAGTTTATTGTAGATGCCGAAATGGAAGATTTTCTTCTGCACCCTGTAGTAGAAAACTGGTGTCAGATGAATCAGGCACAGCAGACAGCTCAATTCAATCAGGAACAGGAAAGTCCGCGTTCCAACTGGATTTGAAAAACTTTTGAACAGGAGTTTTCCGGTATGAAAGTAAAATCTTTAATTCTTGCTTCTCTTGCGGCTTTGACTTTGAATGCAGCTCCGGAAGAACAGATGAACACACGGATATTCTCTTTGTTAAAACGGGCAAATGAAAAGGCTCCGCTTGAAAATGTTATCTTTTCCCCCTACAGTATGCAGCAGGCGATCGGGATGCTGAACGCCGGAGCAAAGGGAAGAACAGCAGAGCAGGTCAATCAGGTGTTCGGTTTTTCTGCGGAATCCGATAATTGGTTTATCAAAAATCATCAGGAACTTTCTCCGGAAAAACAGAAAGTTTTCTCCAATTATAATGCTGTCCTTTTTGACCGCCGTCTGGAACTGAAACCGGAATTTATTCAGAAAGCCGGCAGTGTTTACCACGGAAAACTGATGATGACAGAGTTTTCCAAGCCTGCACAAGTCGTTCAGATCCTGAACAGAATCATTCAGGCGAGAACCAAAGGGATGATCAAAAATGCGCTTTCTGAAAATGCTGTGAATCCGGATATGATCATGGCTCTGGTGAATGTTCTGCATTTCAAAGATAAATGGCTCTGGGAGTTTCAGCCGAAAGACACTTCAAAAGAGACCTTTATTTCTGCGGATAATAAGGAAACAAAAGTCGATCTGATGTTCCAGAAACTTGACTGTAATTATTTCCATGACGATCAGAAAAAAGTTCATGGTGTGATTCTTCCCTACAAAGATACCAGATTTGAGATGATCGTCATGATGCCCAAGGAGAAAGACGGTAAAATTTCAGATCTTCTGCAAGCTCTTTCTGACGGTGCTTTACCCGGCTGGCTGAAATCGGCAAACGATAAAAATGAGACGATCCTTTTTCTGCCGAAGATGAAACTTTCTGTGGCATTGGATCTTTCTGAATTGCTGAAATCTGCCGGAATGGAAGATGCGTTTTCGATATCGAATGCAGACTTTTCCGGGATCGTAAATGAAAAGGTCTGTGTGGACAAGGTTCTGCATTTAGTGAAGTTGGATGTGGATGAATCCGGAACAGAAGCCGCTGCGGCAACGGTCATTATGGTCGAAGCCAAGGCTGCTCCTCCGAAAATCACCAACTATTTTTGTGCTGACAGACCTTTCTGTCTGGTTCTCCGTTACAAGCCTACCGAAGCGATTCTTTTCACCGGCGTGATCAACCGTCTGCCGTGAAGCGTCCCTTAATCTGATTTTTCTTTCAAACTCTTCTTGACAAATGTTTTGTGTTGGTATATATTATTACTAAACTTTTTTCTAAACAAATGGAGAACACAGCATGTACGATGTATGTATTATCGGTGCGGGTGCGACTGGTGCAGCGGCAGCATATTGGCTTGCGCGGAAAAATGTGAAAGTCGTTCTCGTTGATAAAGAAGCAGATGCTTCGTTCGGCGTTTCCAAAGCAAATTCCGGGATCGTTCACGGCGGATTTCACTACTCCGTCAGCAAAACGCTGAAAGGAAAGCTGGAACTGGAAGGAAACCGCATGTTCCCGGCAATGGCAAAGGAACTTGGATTCCCCTACAATCAGTGCGGAATTATTGTCGTTGCCTATTCCGAAGAACAGCTGGCAGAAGTGAAAAAACTTTATGACCGCGGCGTGGAAAACGGCGTGGAAGGCATGGAATTCTGCGACAGCAAGCGGATGTATGAACTGGAACCGAAACTCTGCGAAGGATGTCTCGGCGGTGTTTATGCTCCCCAGGGCGGCGTGGTCGAGCCTTACGCTTATGTCTTCTCTCTTGTGGAAGATGCTGAACGGAACGGCGTGATCTTTGAACGGAATTTTGAAGTCGTTTCTGCTGAATATCAGGACAATGCGTGGAAAATGAAGTCTGCTTCCGGAAAGGAACTGACTGCAAAATATGTGATCAACGCCTGCGGTTTGTTCGCTGATAAAGTCTCCGCGATTTTCGGCGGCGAAGAGTTCGAGATCCTTGCAAGAAAAGGAGAAGAATATCTCCTTGACCGTCTTTCTCCCGCATATCCCACCCGCGTGGTGTTCCCTGTGCCGACTCCCACTTCTAAAGGTGTGCTGGTGATCCCCACCGCCGGAGGAACCACAATGGTCGGTCCGACGGCGCATATCGTTCCGGATAAAGAAGATACAGATACAACAGCTCCTGACAGAGAAGAGATTTTTGCTCTTGCTCAGCACATGGTGCAGGGCGTGACAAAACGCGATTTGATCGCTGCTTTCGCCGGATTGCGTCCTGCTCTTGCCGGTGGTGATTTCATGATCAAGATCTCCGAAAAAGCTCCTGCATTCATTCAGGCATCCGGAATCCAGTCTCCCGGTCTGACCGCATCACCTGCTGTTGGTAAAATGCTGGTCTCTCTGTTGGAAGAAGCGGGATTGAAGATGGAAGATAAAGCTGAGATCGCTCCGGTTCCGCCGAAGAGACGGCTCCGTGAAATGAGCGCAGAAGAAGTCGATGCCCTCTATCAGAAAGATCCGGCTTGGACAAATATCATCTGCCGCTGCGAAAAAATCTCCGAAGCTGAAATCGTCGACGCTGTCCGCCACGGACATGTCACGCTGGATGCGGTGAAACTTCATACCCGTGCCGGTATGGGGCGTTGTCAGGGCGGATTCTGCTCTGCAAAAATCTGGGCGATCATCTCCCGGGAAACGGGGATCCCCATTGAAGAATTGACCAAACGCGGCAAGAAGAGCAACTTCTTTAACGGTTCTGTTGCCAACGTTGCATTCAAGGGAGACAGCTATGAAACGAAATGAATATGATGTTGCAGTGATCGGGGCAGGGGCGGCTGGTCTTGCTGCTGCAGCCGTGACTGCAAAAGCCGGAGCCTCCACCATCGTTATCGACCGTGATGTCCGCCCCGGCGGAGTGCTGAACCAGTGTATTCACAACGGTTTCGGGCTCCATTACTTCAAAGAAGAGTTGACCGGACCGGAATATGCAGCCCGGATGATCGTGAAAGCAAAAGAAGCCGGAGCAACCTTCCGCATCGGTGCCAGTGTCATGGAAATATCTCCTGTGCAGGCTGACGGCAGACGCGCTCTGACTCTTTACAGCAAAGAAGACGGCGTGGAAATGATCCTTGCGAAAGCCGTTGTTCTTGCGATGGGCTGCCGGGAACGCACCCGCGGAAATCTGGCTACTCCGGGTTCCCGCTGCGCCGGGATCTATACTGCCGGACTCGCTCAGCGTATGTTGAACGTGGAAGGAAAACTCCCCGGAACAAGTGCTGTTATTGTCGGTTCCGGTGACATCGGACTGATCATGGCTCGCCGTTTGACCTGGAGCGGTATTCCGGTGAAAGCTGCTGTTGAAATCCAGCCGAAACCTGCCGGACTTGCCCGTAATATCGCCCAGTGTCTGGAAGACTTCGGAATTCCTCTCTATCTCTCCACCGCTGTGACCAAGATCAGCGGAAAGGATCGTGTGGAAAGCGTTACGATCGCACCGCTGGATGATCCTTCCGCAGAACGGGTCATCGAATGTGACACCATTCTTTACTCTGTCGGACTGATCCCGGAAAACGAACTTTCCCGGAAAGCCGGAGTTGTGCTTGATCCCAAGACCAACGGTCCGGTCGTGGAAGAGGGCGTTTACGAGACCACGGAAAAAGGTATTTTCGCCTGCGGAAACGTGCTGCATGTCCATGGACTTGCTGACCAGGCATCTGAAGAAGCTGAACGTTGTGCGGAATCGGTTCTCCGCTCCATTGGAATGAGGTGATTTATGGAAAAAATTTGTATTGTCTGCCCGAAAGGATGCCGTCTTTTCATCACTCAGGAAAACGGAAAAATCAACGTTACCGGAAATTTCTGTCCGCGCGGTGTGAAATACGCGGAGCAGGAGATCCTTGATCCCCGCCGTGTTGTCACTGCTGTTGCACCTACGGATTCTGCCAGCCAGCCTTTCCTTGCTGTGCGGACTCCTGACATGGTCGCAAAGGCTAAGATTCCCGGAATTCTGACCAAAATCTATGCCTTGCGTTTGAAAGCTCCCATCGCAGCCGGAACTGTTGTTCTGGAAAACTGTGACGGAGAAGGAACACCGGTCATTACCTGTATGGATCTTGATTGATCCATACAAACCGGTTTTGATTTTTTTGAAGGTGCTGAATTTCAGCACCTTTTTTTATGGATTCATCCGCGTTTGAACAGAACGTTCTGTTCGTATGTTTCGACTTCGCGCATGAATGAATAATCATCGGGAAGCCCCTGCTGTTCACAGTAGTAGCTCCAGACCAGTCCCCAGGGCAGGGTTTTGATCTCTTCCAAACGGGCAAGACGTGCAGAGAAGTTCCATTTATTTTCTTCATCACATGCCAAAGACATCGGCTCCAAAAGCGCGATCAACAGAGCTTTCTGCATATTTCTTGTACCCGCAACCCAAGCGGCGATCCGGTTTATACTGGCATCAAAGTAGTCCAGACAAATGCTGATTTTTTCCAGATAACCGTAAACTGCAGCTTCCCGGGCAATGGAAAGAAGTTCATCATTGAGCAGGATCACATGATCGCTGTCCCAGCGGACGCCCCGGCTGACGTGCAGCAGAATTCTGCCCTGCTGAGCCATAACTGCGCTGATTTTATCTGCAATGGATTCTGTCGGATGGAAGTGTCCGGAGTCGAAGCAGATCATCTTGTTATTTCTTGCGGCATACATCAGATAAAAGTCATTGGAACCGATGGTGCAGGATTCCACACCAATACCGAAGAGTTTTGATTCCACAGCATCGATCAGATATTTTTCATCAATTTTTTCAGCAAAGATCTCATCAAGGGAATCAGATAATCTTTTCCGGGGCGTGAATCTGTCAGCAGGGATATCTTTGAAGCCATCCGGAGCCCAGAAATTGCAGACAGCCGGCGTTCCAAGCTCTTTTCCGAATTCAGCTCCAATACGGCGGATCGATTTTCCGTGATTGATCCAGAATTTCCGGATTTCCGGGTCGGGATGGGAAAGAGAAAGTCCGTGATCAAGTTTCGGATGAGAATAAAAAGCCGGAGCAATATCCATACCGATTTTTTTCTCTTTAGCCCAGCCGAGCCAGCCGGAGAAGTTTTCTATAGTGAACGCATCGCGGTCAACGCCGGGGAACATGCAATCGACTTCATGTCCCTGCAGACAAACACGTTTTGTTCCGGGAATCAGCTTCATTGCCGCATCCAGATCCTGCCGGAGTTCTTCGGAATTACGGGCGCGTCCGGGATAATTCCCCGTGACCTGACAGCCGCCGGTCAAAGCTGTTTCAAAGTTTTCAAAACCGACAACATCATCGCCTTGCCATGCGTGAATGGAAATGGGGAGGTTCTTCAGCGTTTCGATTGCTTTAACAGCATCAACACCATGTTCTCTGTAAATCTCACAGGCGAGTTCAAAGCTTTTTTCAGTTCTATTCATCATAGCCTCCTTTGATTTGTTTTCGGTTAATATACTTCATAAAAAGTAAAAACGACAATGCAACAAAACGGCTATTTGTGCAATAAAACAATCATTTTTTGATTATTTTATTTCGGAACTTGACAAATCGGCTTTTCTAATGTATTCTTATATAAAGCATATTTTTGTAACATCAAGGAGAATATTATGAATAGAACTCTTTTCCTTTCTCATCGCGGAGAATCCGATGACAGACCGGAAAACACTCTCGCCGCATTTGCATTGGCAATGGAATGGGATTCCGATGGAATCGAACTTGATATCCGCATGACTTCCGACAACCGGATCGTTTGCGTTCACGATGAATCGCTCAAACGGGTCGCCGGAGTGGATCTTGCTGTTTCAGAACATACTTATCAGGAATTGTGCAATGCTCATCCCGTTCCCTTGATTTCTGAAGCATTGGAACAGCTCCTTCCGGGAAAATTCATGCAGATAGAATTAAAGGGAAAACCTTTTGATCTCAGCGAGTTGCGACAGCTTGTCGATCGGCATCTGGCTCTTGGCAAATTGATCGGTATCAGTTCTTTTGAAATTGAAACTCTGGAATTGGCAAACGAAAAATTCCCGGATCTTTCCCGGGTTCTTCTGATCGATCTTGAAAAACATTTCGGCAAATTCCCTGCCGTTGAAGAAATCGTGGATTTCTGCAATCAGCATAAGTTCAGCGGTATCAGTTTCAAAGCTGACTTCCGGGTAGATAAAATTTTTGTAGATGCTTTGCGCAGCAACGGTTTGCGTGTCGTTGCCTGGGGAGTCGATACCGATGAAAAAGGCTTGGCAATGGCAGCCGCCGGAGTGGATGCCCTTACTTGCAATCATGCAGTTGCTTTACGGAAAAAAGCCGGCTTTGCATCCATTTCATAAGACTTTTTGTCAGATAATAGTTGATGTTTGAGGAAGCGGAAAAAACTTTTGAGGAAAGTCTTTTCCGCTTCCCCAAGCCCCATCACCTTTTTCAAACCTTTTTGCGGCATATCAATTTTTTATGAATAA
>SUVT01000078.1 GCA_015061845.1 Lentisphaerota bacterium | reverse complement strand
ATGAAAGTTTATTACAACATGCTGGAAGAACAGCCGGATGGGTCTCTGGTATTGCCGGTTTCCATCTCACCGGAGTACCGTGGAAGTGCCATTGACTCCTGGGGAAAAAATGCCAGTTTCCAGCTTGCAGCGATCCATCGTTTGAACAGAGAATTGCTCAAAATCTCTGAAAAATTGAATATTGCCCCCGATCAAAGCTGGCTTGAGATCGAACAGAAGCTGCCAAAAGCCTCTATTCTCGATAATGAAATTACTCTCTGGGATGGACTCCATCTCGGATGCAGTCACCGGCACCATTCCCATCTCGCCGGACTTTGTCCCTTTGATGTGATCGATCCTTTTGCTGAAGAATGGAAGCCGATTATGGAAAACACTCTGGAACGGTGGTATCATCTCGGCTGGGGTGAATGGGCTGGCTGGAGCATGGGCTGGGCATCTCAGATCCATACCCGCATAGGGAACGGAAATATGGCAGAACTCATCATCAAACTTTGGAAAGAGTGCTTTGCCAATGAAGGCGGAGGCTCTCAGCATGACGCCTGCTATCCGGGCTTGAGCATCATCTGCCGCCGTCAATGGCTCATGCAGATCGATGGTGCAATGGCAGCGGTTGCCGCTGTTCAGGACCAGTTCCTCCACGCTCAAAACGGCATTATCCGTGTGTTCTTCGGAGTTCATTCCAGGACACAAAACACCTCGTTTGAACGGATGTTTGCTCCGGGTGGATTCCGGATCAGCGGAAAAATAGAATATAAGAAACCGCTCTCTCTGACTGTCGAAGCGACCAGAGATGCACTCTTGAAGATCCAGACAAAGTCAAGTAAAATCTTTGAATATCAGATGAAAAAAGGAGAAACGCTGAATTTGGTCCAGCAGGATGATCTGCTGACGATCCAGCAATAAATAAGGGAGAAAGAAAATGGCTGAAAACAAAAAATGGACTGCTGATTTTTGTGTCGTGGGAGCCGGTCTGGCAGGAATGTGCGCAGCTCTTTCCGCAGCACGCCACGGAGCAAAAGTCATTGTTATGCATGACCGACCGATCCCCGGAGGAAATGCTTCCAGCGAAATCCGGATGTGGGTTTGCGGATCACGTGGCGAGAATCTGCGGGAAACAGGTATCGTGGAAGAACTTCTTCTGGAAAATCTCTACCGGAATCCGGGAGCCGTCCCTGCCCTGTGGGACAGCATCCTTTACGGTTCTCTTGAATATGCAAAAAATATCAAACTTCTTTTGAACTGCAGCTGTCAGTCCGTCAAAATGAATAAAAACGGCGGCATTGCATCCGTTTCCGGATATCAAACAACGACCCAAACCTTCCATGAGGTCAAGGCAGATTATTTTGCAGACTGTTCCGGGGACAGCGTGCTGGCACCTCTGACCGGAGCGGAATACCGTCACGGCAGAGAAGCACGTTCTGAATTCAATGAATCTATCGAACCTGAACAGGCTGATACTCATACCATGGGCAACAGCTGTTTGATCCAGGCACGTCAGCTCCGGAAAAAAGTGAAGTTCACCCCGCCGCCCTGGGCTAAAAAATTCCGCTGTGAAGCAGATATTCCGCCGTCACGCAATACCAAGTTGAAAGGTTTGGAAAACTTCTGGTGGATGGAAACCGGAGGTTTGGGAAATACGATCCGTGATACAGAAGAAAACCGGCGTGACCTTCTTGAACTGGCATTCGGAATTTGGGATTATATCAAGAATTATTCTCCCGAAGCAGAAGAAAACGCCTACTGGGAACTTGATTGGGTCGGGTTCCTGCCCGGAAAACGGGAAAGCCGCAGATATGTGGGAGACTATATCATGAATCAGAATGATGTCTCTGCCAGCGGAAAGTTTGAAGATACCATCGCTTACGGCGGTTGGACAATGGACGATCACAACCCTGCCGGATTCTATACGCAGGAATCTCCAACGATCTTCCACCCGGCTCCGTTTCCCTACGGCATCCCCTACCGCTCGATCTATTCCAAAAATATTCCGAACCTCTTCTTTGCCGGACGGAATATCAGTGTCAGTCATGCAGCGTTGAGTTCCACCCGGGTGATGGCAACATGTGCAACACTCGGTCAGGCTTGCGGCACAGCGGCATCTATTGCGATCAAAGAAAAAATCTCTCCCAGAGATGTCGGACAGAAATATCTGAAACAGCTTCAGCAGACTTTGATGGATGATGACTGTTTTCTGCCCGGATTCAAGCGCGAGATCCCTGAACTTTCCCGGAAGGCTGCTCTGACTGTTTCCAATAAGGAAAATGCAGAATTGCTGCGTGATGGCTGCGACCGTAATATCGAAGGAGTCTCTCACCGCTGGAGCTGCCAGAGAGGAGACAGTGCCGAATACCGGTTCGCAAAACCGGAAAAAATCAGTTCAATCCGTCTTGTTCTTGACAGTGATTTAAGCCGTCCGGAAAAGAATATCGTTGCTCTGCGCACGACCAAACAGCCGGAACTCCGTCTTCCGGAAACACTGGTAAAGGCATTTGATCTTTCCTGGCAGTCTTCAGACGGAAAGTGGCATACGATTGAAAAAGTCCGCAACAACTGGAAACGATTGATCCAGATCAACGGTTTGAATATGGAAGCAGTTGCGGTCAAGTTGACGATCCGCAGCGGATGGGGCAATCAGACAGGGGTCTTCTCCTGGGATATTGCCTGATTCCTTTTCTCTATCAAAAAAAAGACAGAATGGAACATTTGATCCGTTCTGTCTTTTTTATTTACAAGTGAAATTATTATTTATTTTCAGCAATTTCTTTTTGTTTTGGCTTACGGAACACCCAAAGACGCTGCAGGAGGTAATTCATCATAACATAGCCGCCCATTCCGCAGAACATTGCGACATTGTCCCGAACCTTTACGCTGTACATCGGAAGAACCCAATAGACGACTTTTTTTGCAATATAATAAGCGATAACGTATGAAAGAAAAACCGTAGCCGCAAACTTGATTGCCTGCCATACACTGTTTTTGAAAGAAGAACGTTCTTTTCCATATGCCTTGAATGTGAAAAATTTATTCAGGAAGAAGCTGCAAATACCACCGGCAACATAATTCCCTGCAGAGGAAAACCAATAAGAATACCCGGCTTGATTATACAGCAGAAACATTGTTGATGTACCGACAATAGTATTGATCACACCAACCACGATGAAACGCCAGAATGTTGCATCCAGCATGGAACGAACCATACTGAATAAAGATTTCTTATTCATTTGTTTATCTGACACAACAACCTCGTTACTATTCATAACGTTCTAATTAAACTTACATCTTTTCAATGTAAACTTTTCTTTATAATTTACTCCGGAAGACAAAAATCCGCCGTAATCAATCATACATGTTGTAATATAGCATAATTTCATTTTTTTTCAAGTTTGAAAACCTGTCTGCGCGGTGTTTATTGCTTAAACCAGCTGAAAAATATCAGTTGGTTGACAAATTATCTCCACATTCTGAAAGGAGATAATTTATGAGTATGAAATCAATTATTGAAGAAATCTGGAACAGAGCAACACTCAAATACTGGAAATTTGTTGCCGAGGATGATCAAAGATGCTGTCCGGTCTGCAAAGAGTTGGATGGTTCTGTATTCCGGGAGGATGATCCGGATTTTCCAAAACTGCCCCTGCATCCGAACTGCCGGTGTGTTCTTGTTGAAGAAAAATAAAATAATATTCCCCGGTTCATTCGGGGAACTCAAATCATATACAAAAGCCAGGCTGCAAGACCGGAACCGATAATCACAAATATAATATTGACCTTATATTTGAACTCAACAAAAAGAACTGCTCCAAAAATCAGAAATGCCTGCCAGGAAATACCGAACGCTGAAATTTTACGGAAAACAGTTTGCAGCGGGGCTGTAAAAATCGAAGTGTTCGCAAAGAAAATAACAGCAGCCCCGATCAAACCAAGCATTGCAGGACGAATCCCGCTCAAAACAGCTTTCACATACTTGTTTTCCTGAAATTTCGCAAGGAATACTGCTGCCGCCAGAACAATCGTCAATGAGGGAGTCATAACGCCAAGCGTTCCAAACAACGCCCCCAGACATCCTGCGGGATAGATGCCGATCACATCACCCAATGCCGCAATGCCCTGCTGATATCCGATGTAGGTTGCAGCATTCAACCCCACTGGACCGGGGGTCATCTGAGCAAGAGCAACAATATTTGCGAACTCTGCATCGGTCAGATATTGATGATGCTCAACAAGTTCCATCTGAAACAACGGAATCATGGCATAACCGCCACCGAACGTAAAAAGTCCTATCTTGAGAAACAACCAATATATATAAAACAGATGGATCATTGCAGTTTCTCCTTCTTGCGTAACAGCATATACACTACTCCGGAAAGCCCTGAGAGTACAACCAGAAGAACGGCGTTCATATTAAACAGCATTCCGATAAATCCAAACAGGGCAAGAATGATTTCAAATTTACCTTTGATGATCTTCTTCGTCATCCGGATCACTGCAGCAAGAATCAATGCACAAATTGCGGCACGGACACCCGTGAAAACATGGTTAACTGTTTCGGATGCCGCAAGGTGCTGGAACAGAGAAGCAATAAGCACAATGGAAAGAAACGGCGGGATCACAGCTCCCAGAGCCGCAAAAATCGCACCGCTCACCTTGGCAACACGATACCCGGTCAATACAGCAATATTCGTTGCAATGATTCCGGGGGAAGACTGGGTAACTGCAATAATATCAGTCATATCTTCATCTGTAAGCCATTTATTTTTTTCAGTAAACGCTTTCTGGATGACCGGGATCATTGCCAGACCACCGCCTAAAGTTACAGCGGAAATCACAAAAAAAGACCGGAAGAGAATCAGTTGTTTTTTCATAAAAAGCCCCCTTTTCAAACTCAGGACCGGTTTTCTCTTGAGCGTAATTTCGGGGGACGGCGATAAGATATTTTTCCATCAGCTTCCTGATAGATGCCATGGGCAAACAAAACATCTCGCAAAGAAGATGCCGCAATATTCTGAGAGAGATGCAGCATGTGTTCCAGAGGACACTCATAGTGAGCAGCTTTCCGGATCAGCTCCACGTGCATATCCGGATAAACATAAAGCAAGCCCCAGCCTTCGGCAAGTTCATCGGGATCGATCAAGCCTTCCGGAACCGCCAGATAAAGTTCGTTGGCGACCTCGCCCTGCCGGATCCGCTCAAAACGGCTTCCCCGGTAGAGGGCGGACTCAAACTCTGCAAGTTTTTCCAGACAGGGTTTGTACTCCGGATTCTCCGTATCTTCATAGTTCCAATATTCAATTTCCGGGAAAAGAACATCGGAATCCAAAAGGAAAGGTTCATTTTTCCGGATAGACTCTTCCAGAGAACGGCGGTTTGCCTGAAATTCCCGGTAGGACGGAAGAATTGCCTCGGAATCAGAACATTCCGGCCAACAGTCATTCCGGGAAATCCTGGCTTCTACAACGACAGTCAAATCCGGTTGAAGCAGACGATGCCGACCGGGACTGGACCAGAAAGCGGCCGCCCCTGCTCTGAACTTCGCCAACCGTGTCGGCACCCGCATTGCAGCTGCAGTAGGATTCAGAGAGGCGAGCCAAGCCAGAGAGGCACGCTGAAGATCATGCCTGGACAAAGGTTGGGGTTCCGGATCCATTTCCGGCTCCGGTTCTGATTCCGGAACGGGAATTTCCGGTACAGGTTCCGGTTCTTGTACAGAGGAAGATAAAGATTCTTTCACAGGGGATTGCGGCGGCGGAAGCGAAAAGTCTTCTGCGGAGAACAGCGAAAACTCTTCCGGCTCCGGAATTCCCTCCAAAAGAGAACCGTCCTCCGGAGCAGCGATGTGTTCCGCGGGGACGGTTTTACGGGTATCCTCTGCAGGGAAATCAAATGAGAGCTGTAAATCCTGTTGAGACATTCAGCACTTACTCCTTCCCTGCAAAGAATTTGTCAGGACATTGATTATTCCTGTTCTTTCGCGAGATCGAGGCTGTCGAAGACCTTGCTCATATCGCCGAGAGCTTCACCCGGTTTGAGAGCAGCGGAAACTTCTTCACCAGCAGCCTTGAGATCATCTTCGGAGAAGCCTTCATCGAGAGCCTTGATGGAGAGCCCGATGCGGCGTTCGTCTCTGTCGATCTTGATAACGCGAGCTTCAATATCCTGATTGAGAGCGAGTTTGTCTTTGACCTTTTCCACATGATCTTTGCTGATCTGGGAGATGTGGACGAGACCATCGATTCTGTGGGAGAGTTCAACAAAAGCACCGAAAGCGGTGATCTTGGTGACTTTACCATTGACGACATCGCCGATCTTGTAGAGGTTGTCGATATTTGCCCAGGGATCTTCTTCGAGCTGCTTGAGACCGAGGGAGATTCTCTGAGAAGCGGAGTCGATTTCGAGGATAACTGCTTCGACTTCTTCGCCAACCTTGAGGACTTCGTTCGGATTGTTGATCTTACGGGTCCAAGACATATCGGAGATGTGGATCATACCGTCGATATCGTTTTCGATTTCAACGAATGCACCGTAGGTGGTCATATTGCGGACCTTACCGGTGATTTTGCTTCCACGGGGATACTTTTCAGCGAGGACTTCCCACGGATTGCGGGTCTTCTGACGGAGACCGAGGGAGATCTTCTTCTGTTCCTTATCGATGTCGAGAACAACTGCTTCGACTTCTTCGCCAACGCTGACGATATCGCCTGCCTTGGTGACGCGCTTGGTCCAGGACATTTCGGAAACGTGAATGAGACCTTCGACGCCCTGTTCGAGTTCAACGAAAGCACCATAAGGCATGATGTTCACGATGCGGCCCTTGACGGTGCTGTTGAGAGCGTAGTGAGCTTCAACATCATCCCAGGGGTTCTTGGATTTCTGCTTGAGACCGAGGGAAACGCGTTCCTTGTCGTAGTCGATGTCAAGGATCATGACTTCGATTTCCTGACCGATTTCGAGCATTTCGTTCGGATGAGAGATGCGGCCCCAGCTCATATCTGTGATGTGGAGCAGACCGTCGATACCGCCGAGATCGATGAATGCACCGAAGTCGGTGATGTTCTTCACGACGCCCTTGCGAATCTGATTGACTTCCATTTCCTTGAGGAGGGAGAGTCTGCGATCCTTGCGGGATTCTTCGAGGAGTTCGCGGCGGGAGACAACGATGTTCTTGCGATCCTGGTTGATCTTGAGGATCTTGAAGTCGTATTCTTTGCCGATGTAGTCATCCATGTTCTTGACAGGACCGATATCGATCTGAGAACCGGGGAGGAATGCTTCAACGCCATTGAGGTCGATGATGATACCGCCTTTGACGCGGCGTTTCATGAGCCCCTTGATGATGCTGTTTTCACCGAATTCACCGGTGATCTTATCCCATGCCTTGATGAAGTTAGCTCTCTGGAGGCTGATTCCGGGCATGCTGTTTTCATTTTCTGTTTCTTCGAGGAAAACGTCGATTTCATCACCGACCTGGACTTCTTCCCAGTTGCGGAACTCAGTTGCGGGAACGAATCCTTCAGATTTGTAGCCGATGTCGATCAGGGCACCATCGTTTCTCTTTTCAACGATTTTACCGGAGATAATGGTGTTTTCGACGAAATCGTTCTTCTGCTCATTGCCGAGGAGAAGATCTTCCATGGAGAACGTTGCGGAAAGGTCAACGTAGCTCTTGGGAGCGTTTGCTGCTGTTGTCATTGTTTTTTTCTCTTGTTTGGTTGCGAGATCACCCACCATGGGCATCTCTGTTTTTGTTTTCGCAGAAAACCGCACCGTGCGGTCCTTTACTGCGCTGTCTGCATCGTCCTGTCATCCGGACAGGACAATTCCTGATAATATACATTCATCTTCTGTTTTTTCAAGATGAAAATTCTCTGATTTTCAAGATTTTTCTTTTGTTTTTCAATTTTTTCAAATTTATTCAGCTGTTATGAAATTATGAAAGGTGCTGTCATACAATTCCTGATTACAACAGCACCTCTTTTTTCAGCTGATAATCAAGTACGCACTCGCATCCGGTTCCAGTCTGAGACGGTATTTTCCTTCTTCCAGACAGGTAACAGGAACATCGCTGGTAACCCTCTTTCCATCGCACAGAGATTTATCGATCTCAATGACAGCCGTCAACACATTCTTATCCGACGGGTTATAGACCGGCATGATAATATCTCCGTTTTCCGTATAGTTGGCAAGAATTCTTCCATCACCATGGATTCTGACCAACGGATTGGAAACCATCGCAAGGACTTCCGCAACGGATTTCTGCATAAAGTCGCTGATACTGTCCTTTGAGCTTGCATAACGGTCATGGAGCTGATCTTCTTTCACAAGATGCGGCGGGACATTGAAAAATACTGCACTGGCAGCACCGTTCCGCTTGATTGTCAGAACAGGGATTTCTGCGGAGAGCAGAACTTCTGCGCCATCTGCAGCCCAGCGGCCGGTACAACGTTCATCATCACAGAACTCTTTCTGACCTGCCATGAAGTTTTCTGTACCGTAGATCCAGGTAACGTTCTTTCTGCAGCCGGAATCTTTCACACCGAAAATATCTTCCATACCGGTCACATCTTCGCAGCCGATCAGAGAAACACCTTCCGCATGAAGTTTCCGCAGATGCTTCAAGGTCGCTTCAGCCATTCCTTTCAACGGGGGGAGAACAACAACCGAAACATCATCAGAAGTCAGTTTCTGAACATTTTCTTCAAAGATCTGGAAACCAGCACTCAGTCCCTGCATACGGCAGCTCTTGGCAATGTACGGGACATCTTCTGAAGCAGTGTTACGGACATCCACGATCCGGTACATAGGATAATTGATATGGAACTGCGTTTCCCGTGCAGCACGCAAAGATGCTTTGGAGGAAACGAATGCCATTTTGCAGACAGGTTTGACCGGACGGTTATCTTTTACAACACGCCATGATCTCAACAGGGTTTCATACCATTTCAGGAAGAAACGGCAAGCCTGGAATCCGCAATTTTCCCAGTAATGGAATCCGTCATCCGCATAATGAGCTGAACCGTAACAGAACTCGTAGACGTTCTTTGTCATGCGCTGCGGATAGGAGACCGGACGCTGACCGAAAGGCGGATGCGCATAATAAACAGCTCCATCCGGACAGCCGGCAACGCCGCCATCCACATAAATTTCCGGGTAGAACCGTCCGCCGGGGAACTGCAGCAGACAGGAAGTCAGATAATAACTTCCGCTGCTGAGATCATAGCGGCAGGCAAAGGGATAATCTTCAAACTGCCAGAATCCGTTGACATCATTTGTTGCATTTTCGTTCTGGATATAACGGGCAAATTCCGGACCTTTGAAGTTCGCTGCATAGATATTTCCCGGACCGTACTGAGAAAACTTGAGTTTCGGATTGGTCTTGCGCAACTCTTCCAGAATAGATTTTTTATTTTCATGACAAGCCTTATTGGCAAAATCCAGCCACTCTTCCCAGTATGTATCAACCAGATAAATCATGGTCTTTTCATCAAGCTGGCTCTTGACATCTTCGGCAAGCCATTTTTCCATCTCTTCCAGCGGGAAATTCGGATCCTTTTTCATTTTGACGAACTCAATGAGAGTCTTCAAGACGAATCCGCGGTAGGAATAACGCCAGGTCAACGGTTTCTGAACGATCTCTTCCGCTATATTCACATAGTCTGTCTGCGCAATACTGTCAAGGTTATCCTCGATTTTGTGCGTATCGGTACAACGGGGTTCCAGCCAGAGGAAGTTTTCTCTTCCGTATGCTTTGACTGTTGAGAACACCTGATATTTTTTTGCAGCCGGAGGCAGGAAGTTTGCACAGGAAATATAGTGCGGGGCATTGGCACTTTTTCCTTTCCACGGGTCAAAGGCATCGGTGATCAAACCGCGTGTCTCTGTACGGGAATCGTAAAGATACGGGATACCGGAAATCAGCGGGGGCGGCAATGCTCCTTCTTCCCGGGACATCACTTCAAACGCCCAGAGTTTGGACATCTCTTCCACGCTGGAATCTGTACTGTCAAACTGGATATGCCAGACACCGCAGGCAAGCCCGGACAAATCTTCAACAGTCAAAATGTACTGAGAATATTCAGAGACGCCATATTTGACAGTTGTCCGTTCCATTGTATATTTGAGTTCACGGACAGGACTCAGGAACGCATCCTGCAGTACCATGCGGAAACTTTCCGGCAAGTTTTTTCCGGTCAGGCGCACCTTGAACTCCGGAGCCTCATTCTCAAAGAAAAAGTGATTGTCTTTGACAAATTGAACCGCTTTATCGTACCGGGGATCAGATTCCGGCAGCCGTTTCAGCATTTCCTTATCACTCCGGGAAAGCAGCTCCATCTTATTCTTTTCAGAGATACCAAGTCCGGAATAGAGGACATTCCCATTCAAATCGAAGACAGTTTCAGAGGGAGTTTCCGCAAAGTCACGGTTCTGAACCTGAACAAAGCTGTCGAACCCGAACGCAAGATCAAAAGCTCCCGCCGGTTTCAGGAACCGGACATTCCGCTTGAAGGGCCAGTCAACTTTCTTTGCAAGCACCTTGTAGAAAAACTCATCGGAAAGACCTTCCGGGATCATAACGATCCGGTCATTGTAAACGATGTGCTTTGTACAGCTTTCCGGAGTGATCACTTTCAGATAGGGATTCGTCAGAAGATCCATCCGTCTGCCATGATAAGTCCCCTCCCCGATGGGGGTCTCACGCACTCCGCCACGGAGTGAAAGAGAGGCTTCCATGCAGTTGCCGTAATCTTCCAGTTCCACGTCGCAGAACAACGGATAATAGGTTGGTTCTTCTGAAAGCGGGATCGTGAACGCTGCTTTCTTTCCAGCAGATAATTCTTCGTCCGTTTCAATGTCAAAGGAAAGGATCTTCAGAACATCAAAGAAATGTTCGCGGGCGATTGCCACTTTTCCTTTTCCGGGAACAATTTCAAAAGAGACACTCTGCCCGAAAGAATCAACGGTCAGAGTCGTTCCCCGGATCGTCATCTGAATCTCAAAAGGCTTGTCAAGTTCGGCATCTGCAACAGGAAATTCCTGAGAGGTGCTCATGGTAAAAATATTTCTGCGGACAGTACCATATTCGTAAACGACGGTTTCATTTTTCTGATTCCGCCGCATTCTGACTGCCTGTCCGCGTCCGGTTATGGTGTCGTAACGGAAAGAAGTAATATAAGCGAAACCTCCTTCAAAATCATTCTTTGTCATAGAAAAATCAAATGACAGGACACACTTTACAGTGCAGTCGGAAACATCGGGGATCACCGGAAGAAATTTATTTCCGGCAGAAAGAAGTTCGATGCACTTGTCTCCTTTTCTAATCGCCGGAACTGCTTTCAGATTGGAGTTGTTTTCAACATACCAGCCTCCGGGGAGACCATTTGTGACCGTTTCAAAAGATTCATGAAAGAGATTTCTCATTTTTTACCCCTTACCGTTTATCAAATTTCACCAGAAAAGCTGCAGAGCCGACTGCCGTTTTCGGGAGAGTCAAAGCACCATTTTTGAATGATACATCTACCGTTGTCAAGCTGTGAGTATGATCAAGGATCTGCGCTGTAACAAACGCGCCGTCCATGCCTTCCACTTTCACCTGACGGGATGTGGCATTGCTGCGGTAATCAGCAACAAGAAGCATTCCGGTCTTTCCATCATCAGAAACACCACCCTGAAGATAGACGTTTCCGTCGAACTTCTGAGATTTGATCTTGTTCTCAAAAGTTCCAAGCAGTGTTCCGAACATACACATGGAAAAATAGTTTTTGTTAAAGCCTCCGAAATGATTCATATATCCCCAGTCACCGATAGGATTTGCTCCGTAATAGAAACCGAAATCCAAGACGGTATCCTGCCATCCGCAAAGGACAGAAAGATTGTAGACAGCTGAATCGATCCCGCAAAGTCCGCCCTGACTGTCCAGAGCCAAACGGCGGTTTTCTTCACTCATGTTCCGCTGAATTCCATCCCAGCTGACAAGATAGTGCCACTCAGTTACACCGAGTTCGCAGTTCGGAAAACCTTGAGCCTTGACGAACTCTTTCATTCGTGCAGGCTGTCCGATCAGGGAATCCGGCATACATTCATAACTGTGCCAGGTGATAAAATCCGGTGCGACACCGGCTTCTTTGCAGGCTGCAAGAAGAGGTCCGATCAGATCTTCCCGATATCCGGTCGCAGCAGGTCCGCCGATCTTCAATTCCGGGAACTCTGATTTCAAACGTTTCAGGACAATAACGAAAAATTTAATAAACTCATCATAAGGACCTTTCCAGCAGGTCGGGTCGTTTTCCGCTTCGTTCCAGATCTCCCAGTATTCCATGTCATAATGGAAACCGTTCGCCCAGCCTTTGGTATAATGACGGATGATGCCAGCCAGAACTTCTGCATATTTTTCGTAATCTTCCGGGGGAACAGAATTGAAATGCTTCTGTTCAGGACGCAATCCGGAATGTTCAATACTGGTTCCGAGACGGTAAAAAACTTTGCTTCCGGCTTCCTGAGTGATCCGGATCATTTCATCCGTGGGATCAAAATAATAATTTTTCGGATCCGCCGGATCCAAGTGCATCAGCGGAAAAACGAAGTGCGTATCAACCACCCGCTGCCCGTTGTTCCATAACGCCCAGTCATGGGTTCGGGAGTACTCAAAATTCATACTCTTGAAGATTTCTGTAATATCCCGGATCCCGCGGTTTGAAAGGTTCGGCGCTGTATTGGTCGAATGCAGCGCCTTGTTGAATTTACCTGTGACCGTGCCGAAATCAGCTTCTGCACAACAACGGTCAAAAGCATATTTTTCCATTTTTATTCCTTTTTATTTACAACAAAGAGTCCAATGCAGAACTTCCGATTTTCTTCTGCAGTTTACGCAATCTGTCCAGAGTGTCAGTGTATGCCGGAATATCATTCTTTGCTTTCGCAGCTTCATAAGCCTTCTGGATTTCAGCAAATTCTTTTTCATATTTTGCTTTGTCTGCGCCCTGAACACCGGCAATCAGATTTTTAACCTGTGCAGCATTTTTGGTGAACTCAGAAAAGTCAGGAGCTTTGTCCCACTGGATGGAATCCAATCCCTTGCGGATCGTGGGGAGCTGTTCCACCAGGAAACGCTGGGTAACTTCTTCCGCATCTTCGTTCAGGAAGTAGCCAAGTGCAAAATTCAGTTCTGTCACACCTTTTTTCGGATAGAAAATAACGGTGACAGGGTTTTCGGTATGATTCTGGATGGTCTGGATCTTTTCCGCTTCAAAAACAAGGAAATTTCCGTTCTTTTCGCTGTAATTCTTGTTGAAGAATGCCATACCGGTGGTCTTGCCGTCAAACTTCATTGTGTTCACTTTGAAGTTTTTGCTTTCTGTTTCATAGCTGCCGAGACGGATGTGACGTTCTCTGCCTTTGATTCCGTGATGGGAACCGCCGGGGCGGACATAAAGCATAACTTTGTGGATTCCGGCAGGCATGGTCACTTTGACATAAACCCACTTCTGGGAACCGGCGGTCTGCAGAACACGGATCGTTCCGTTTGACCATTCCATGTTGGCACAGGAGCTGTCAGCAAAACGGACAAAAGAAACTTTGGAGACAGGATCTTTTTCCGGCATGACTTTCCATTTTTTGTCCATGGCAGAAATAAACTGCCAGATATCCCAGGAACCGTTACTGACAGTTCCGTGGCGGAGCCCGATGAAGAAGTCGCCCCATGCTTTCTTGACAAGTTTACCTTCGGAATCAAGGGTATTCTTCAAGTTCATATCAGAATGATGGAACTTGACGATCCACTCCTTGTGTTGGAGTTTTTCGCCCTTTCTCTCAAAACTTTTATCAACGATTTTCATGGAAGGTTCACGGGCAGAAAGTCCGAGAACCATTGCAGCAGCACCAAGAATTAAAAGACGTTTCATTTATTTTTCCTTTCTTTCTTTTTATTACTTCACAATAACAGTTTTCACAGAGGAAAGACCTGTTATATAATCCTTGACGGTGAATTTGTAGATCCCCTTTGCAGCATTGAATGGAACTCCGAAGCTGTAAGATTTGCCATCTCTTGTGTTGACAACAACACCGCGGTCAAGCATTTCTTTTCCATCGGGTCCGATCACGCGGATCGAAACGGTACGTCCGGCAGGCAGGTTCTTGTAAGTAAGAACAATGTTTTCTCCGGCTTTCACAGAGTAAGGTGCCTTCACAACAGGAGCCGCCTGTTTTTCGTCGAATGCAGCAAAAACATGCAGCGGGACATCTTCGGAGAAAGCAACTTTTATGCTGTTTGTTTCAGCAAGGAAGCCTTTTCCGACAGTATAGATATACTTGCGTGCGGGCAGCTTGATCGTTGTGGAGGTTTTATTCTTGTTGTTGTACACGCCGAGAAGATCGAAACCTTCACCGTTTCTGACCCGAAAAACAGGTTCCGGATTGGACTGGCTGTAAGGAATGTATGCACCATTCTTCACCAGCAGATTCTTCATAAATCCGGCAAACGGTGTTGACTTGTCTGCGGCAGTTTCAACAATCGCAAAATTGAAGTTAAGCAGAATTGCTTTTCCTTTTCCGACATTCCGGACTTCCATCAGCTTGCGGGTCGGATCGATCAATGCCTTGGATGCTTTGAATCCGGGAATCGCCATGGATTTGACAACATATTTTTTGCCGGGGACCAACACCTGGTTTCCGAACAGCTCATACAGCGGATTGCGTTTGCGGATGGCAAGATTTTCATTCAGTCTTGCAGGTGCAAAGTCAGCAATCACAACACCGCCCTTCTTCACAAAGTCAACGATCAGAGCAGCTTCTTTGTCGCTCATTGCATTGATACCGAGAACAAAGAGGACTTTGATCTTGGGCAGGCGTTTTGCCGCATTGCGGGCTGTCACAAACTCAAAACCGGAACCGGTTGCATTGCAGAAACGGATGAGAGGTCCGATTCCGGATTCCGGAGAAACACACTGTTCATCCACTTTCGGAGAACGGCGGGAAACATGATTCCAGAAAATACCGATCCCGGAATCAAGCATTGGACTGTCGATCAGAGTCTGTGCCATACCGAAACGGAGTTCCTGCAAACTGTCATTGAAGCTCTTGCAGAATGAAGGAGACTGGTCAACAGCAAGAATGTCATGGTTGAAGTCACAACCTGCTGCATACCATCCGTTTCCGTTTACAGAACCAAGCAGGAGATACCGGTTCATCAACGGTGTCTTCATGTTGCGTTCGCTGTGATATCCGGACCAGACAAAACGGGGAACTTCAGGATAAAGACTGCGCAGGACCTGGTCTTCCAGCATGTTGGAATAGGGTCCCCACCAGTCAAGGCCTTCCATCATCAGTTCAATATCGTGTCCGCCGAAAGTTCCTTCCAGACCGACTCTTGCATTAGGATCTTTTGCTTTGATCAGCTTTGCAGTATAGTGGTGGATGTCCGCAAACATCTTTTCCATATATTCATTATGATCGTTCCATTCCGCAAAACGTTTTTCTTTCAGGGAAACAGAAAGATCTCTATGGGGGACTTCGTCAAAAGATTTGTAGGAGGTTCCCCAGTTGGCATTGAGTTTTGCGATCGTGCCGTACTTCTTCGCAACAAATTTCCGGAAAGCAGGAAGATCGGAAGGTCCATATCCGGCATTCCGGTTCAGAACGTTTTCGTCACCAAGGCTGTACAGAATCGGGGAAAGTTCCGGGAGACCGTCCAGACGACTTTCCACCTGTTTGCGCCAGATCTCTTTGATCGCAGGATTGTAGAAACTCTGGTCATTATATTTTTTGATCTCTTTGCTTTCCGGTCCGCTCAGGATCTGAAGTTTCACGTTCTTATTGGGGTTCATTCCCATGTTGACTCGGACAAGGTACGGGATCAGCTGAGAGTTCAGCATTGCCAGATTGCGGCTGGAAGCTCTGGTAAGATGAGTCAACGCTGCACCGAATCCCATGTTGTCAACAAGCTGTTTTGCCATGTTGATGCTGTTTGCCTGACCAAATGTTGCCTGATAATACTGCGGAAGTTTATCTGACGGGAAGTACAGAACTTTATCCGCTTTCAGGACAGTATTTCCCCGGGCGTCAGTAACAGTTGCATAAAGAATACCGGCTTCATTGGGCATACGGTAATTCTTGAACTCAAAGTTCACTGTACCGTTGGACATCTTGAAAGATTTCTTTTCCCAGACACGTCCATTGGGATGGTCAACAAGAGTCAGGTTCACTGTCAGAGGCGTTGCCATCGTACTTGGAACAGTTCCGGTGATCTTGAATGATCCTTTGAACGGAGCTTTTCCACGGAGATATTCGGAAGATACAGTGATCTTTCCCTCGCCCAAAGCTGACTTTCTGTCAAATGCAAACACTCCGCATGCTTTGCCTTTAACAATGATATCGCAGAAATATTTTCCGCTGGCAAACTGCTGAACAGGAACGTTTCCGTCTTTGGCAACACCGGTTGCAAGCACATTATTGAACTCATCACGGATACGGTACTGAACTCCGGGAGTTACTGCAAGATAAGAACCATTGTCTTCTATTTTTCCGACAGATACATCTTTTCCGGCAGCCCACTGCAAAGCGCGCATGTAGAAGACATATTCATTTTCCTGAATGGCCTTTGCCCGGTGATCGCCCTTGCGGTAGTTCTGGGTCATTGCAGGTCCTGCATAGTGATTCTTGATCACAAGGATTCTGCCTTTACCGAACTGATAGGCAACGATATTTTTCTCGTTGTAAGAGTGCACAACTTCATTAAGAAATGCCGGAAGCGGAATCTTGTTGGCAAACACTTTTTTATAGGGAAGATTTGTGGCGGAAATAACCATCCCTGCCCCGTTCTGAACTTTCTGGAGCATCTGAAGCTGAGCATCGGAAGGAGCCTTTGTGAAAGGAGCATTTCCAATGTAGATCACATCAAAATCACCGTTGAGCTTCGCACGCAGTTCCTCATTCTTTTCATAAGGACTTGTACCGGAAAGTGCTGCACGGTAAACCCCTTCTGAAGCGTATATATAGTACGTCTGTGTAAGGAACGGAGTGTATTTGATGTTCATGCGCTGTACAAGTTCGATCACATCACGCGCACCGGTGGGCTGAACATAGAAAAATACATTCAGCGGAGCGGTAGTCTTGTCCCAGCTCAAATGTTCCGTTTTGTAGTTTTCTGTCAAATCATTGACATACCAGCCGTCATGCTTTGCAAAAACAGCCGTTCCTGCAAGCAACGCAGATAAGAGTAAAAGTTTTTTCATGATTACCCGTTTCTTTCTGAGGTAATTTCAAAAGTCCGGCAAAATTTGGCTGAAAAAAGATTGTTGATGAGTTGGAAATGGTAGTTTGAGCGTGGCTACCCACAGGGTAACCACCGAAAACGCTCCATTTGCAGATCGCAACAA
>SUVT01000165.1 GCA_015061845.1 Lentisphaerota bacterium | reverse complement strand
CCGGGAGATCAAACCCTGGGTCAAACCCGTCAATATTCCGTATTCTTCAGAAAATTATTTTACCTATTTTCATCGGGGACAGTTGGCTCTGAACGCATATTATCTTTCCAATCTTCCCGTAGACAGTTACCGTTTTCAGCTTCTGGGGCAACCTGTCAAATCCGGAGGTTTTGCCTGCCAATCCCTCTTTTTTCTTGCAATCGGAGCCGGAAGCAGGCACAAAGAAGCCGCATTGGAGTTCATCCGTTTCGTTCTTAAAAAAAATATTCAGAGAATGTTCTTTTTCAAAGAGATCAAGTTCTCTGTTCATAAAGATCTTTACGCCGAACAATATCAGGAACTTTCGGCTCAGATACCCGGATTCATTCCGCCTTTCGATATACGCGGAACAACTGCTTTGACTGATCTTGATTATGCTCTTCCGGTGGGGCGTTATCTTTATATGAATTGTGCAGATTATCTTTGTAACTTTATGAAACTTGATGCAGCAATAAAACGGATCCAATGCATTGATATTCATGAGATCCGGCGCAAGTGGTGGGATAATCTTCCTGATAATAAAGTCATTTACCGCGATTATCATAATAGTTGGAAATAAAAATTGAATATTTTTTTTGCCATATTGTAATTTTTTGAATATTGTTTATATTGGTCAGCAGAGAACAGACAACAAAGAACAAAAAGGAGCGCGATATATGAAAGATATTTTTGAATCAGGAAAAGTCAATTACATTTTACGGATGTATCTGCCGCGTTGGGATTTTGATCGGGTGATCAAGGATGTTGTCACCTATTGTCAGGAAACCGGAACAGAACATGTGATGCTTTTTACCGATGCCCAGATGATCGTCTGGAATCAGTTGACTATCGAAGAAGCCCGCATTGAAGCAGCCAATATTGCCAGAGCAATTGATTATCTCGATTCCTATGGAATCAAAGTGGGAATCAACTCTTCCTACAATCAGATTCCATCCCTTGCCGATCACTCAAAACATAATCCCCAATATAAAAACTGGGTGGTTTTGGCAGATGGAACCGAAGAAAAACGCACCCCTTGTCTGCTTGATCCGGCACTGAAAGAATATTTGAATGAATTTTACCGGATACTTGCTTCCACGAAAGCGGAATATATCTATATTGATGATGACCACAGATATGTTTTTACCGGTTTTCACAACACCTGGGGGTGTATGTGTCCTCTTCATCTTGCTGAATTTTCCAAACTCACTGGAAAAAAATGGGAAAGAGCTGCTCTGCAGAAAGCACTTTTCAGCGATGCAGGAGTTCGCCGCCAATGGATCAAAATGCTTGGTGATTCTTTGAATGTGCTTGCGGAAATCATTGGAAATGCTGTTCACAGCGTTGATCCGGAAAAAAAAGTCGGTGTTATGGTGCCGTGTCTTCATCAGGCAGTAACATCTGATTATGATCTGCTGAAAACCGCAAGATTATTCCAGAAAGAAGGAAAATTCCTGATGCGTCCCTGTATTGGTCCATATACTGATCAGGATCGTCAGCAGATTATTCCCGGTCTTTTCTATATGGAGATGGTGTCGCATATCGCCCACGGTCTTTCAGAATTCACACCGGAAATTGAAATGGCACCGTTCACCCGGCTTTATAAAAGCATGGAAGTAGTCCGGCTTCATATTGCCCAGGGAATCATCAATGGTATGCCAAATCCTGCGATTTCAGCTTGCGGTTATATGGGAAATTCGCCGGATCTGGAACCGGAAATCGCCAAAATGCTCAAACGGGAACGTCCGTATTTTGAGTCTCTGCTCCGGATTGCCCCCAAACACGGCACTAAGAAAGGAATCGGATTAAAATTTTCCATGACTTCTGCCGTCGATATTCCCGAAAATTATCCTGCTGTTTCTGATTACTATCTGCCGCATTTTGTGCTGCACGATTTTCTGTGCAATGGCGGATTCTGCGTAACTTATGATGATTCTGACGTTACTTTCCTTGCCGGTGGTACCGCCTATTCCATGAGTGATGAAGAACTCCGGGATTTACTGACGAAAAATCTGATTCTTGATGCGGCAGCTGCAAAAGCTCTGATCAGTCGTGGATATGCTTCTCAGATCGGCTGTAATGTTTCAGAGTTCACAGATATTGCGGGCGGAGAATATTTTGTGTCCGAATCCTTCTGTGGAAAATTTGCCAATACCTATGGTCCCTGCCGTCATGCGGGCGGAATCTCAAAATTGACGGAAATAGATCCTTCTGCTGAAATTATCTCCTGGATTGTGGATAATGATCAGACCCCTGTCTCTCCCGCCATCATCTGGTATGAAAATTCCCTTGGCGGAAAAATTTCAGTTCTTCATTATACGATTAATCCGATAACCGCTGACACCCGGCACTTGCTTTCCTACCAGAAGCAAACGATTTTCCGTAATATGCTCCGCCGTATGTCTCCAGCTTCGATGCCGTTGACTGTATTGGAGCCAAGCTGTTTTGCGGTTCAGTATTTTGATGACGGATCGACTGTTTTTGCTGCGGTTGTGAACACCTCTTATGATATTGCCCATGAAATCATTGTTGAGTTTACTGATTCCTCTGCAGATATTTCCAACGGACAATATCTCAATGAAGATGGCTCATTGCAACCGTTTACAGAGATTGCGGAACCCCTTGAAACGCTCCGTTGGAAAATCAGGAAAGATTTATCAATTTTCCATTATTTTGCAATGATTTTCCCGAAAAAATCTCATTGACCAGGTTCTTCAGCGTACAATTTTGCGATTTCTTTTTCGAGGCAATTTCAAAAGTCCGGCAAAATTTGGCTGAAAAAAGATTGTTGATGAGTTGAAAATGGTAGTTTGAGCGTGGCTACCCACAGGGTAACCACCGAAAACGCTCCATTTGCAGATCGCAACAAGAATTTTCTGCCATTTTTGAAGACTTTTGAAATTGCCTCATCAATCATTGAAACAGGGGCTGTTGCAAAACCTGTTTGTAGAAAACGCATTTTAATGGTGTTTTTTGTACGGAGTGAACGGAGGTTACAGAGATTACGGAAGGGGTTTGGTATTAAAAAA
>SUVT01000077.1 GCA_015061845.1 Lentisphaerota bacterium | reverse complement strand
TGATGAGTTGGAAATGGTAGTTTGAGCGTGGCTACCATCCTCCTTCGCTGAAGCTATGGAGGACAAGCCGAAAACGCTCCATTTGCAGATCGCAACAAGTATTTTCTGCCATTTTTGAAGACTTTTGAAATTGCCTCATCTAAAAAAAAAACAATAAAAGACAAACAGAAAAAATGGGCTGTCAGAAAACACCTGACTTTAAACCCATTTTTCCTGCTCTGAATGTCAGATCAAATCTGTAGTTTTACTTCATAACATAACCATTGTTATCATACTTTTCTGTACAAATCATTTTAATATTCAAACCAAAAATGCAAAGCAAAAGCAGCAGAGGGAAAAAATAAATGTCTCCACATGCCAACCCTGCATAAAGCCAAATCTGGGAAATAATATTAAGCGCAAGAATTCCTACTCCTGATTGGTTGTTCCCACGATAAAATTCATGGACTCCTAAACCTCCCAGAAAAAGTGCAAGAAGAATATAGACCATTCTTTCTTTCTGGACATAACCTGCGGGAATTTCTGTTGCATCTACAATTTTCATACTCATTACCTTTCTCTTTTTCTTGTTTACTTATTATGAAATGTTCTTTCAGGAGAACAAGTTTTTTGAATGACCGCTTTTTCTGGCTTGTTTAATGTGATAATTTATTGCAAGCACTACCATTGGATATAAAATGTTGGCGCGCCAAATATAACTTTTTTTCAGTTTTTCGAGGATTTTTTCCATACATTCAGGACATGCAACAACTGTATAGGTATCAATGGTAAAAGAGATTAAGTAAAATGACCCAAGGTTAAAAACAAATTTTTTCAAGCTGTGAGTTTCTTTTTTACACACCGGGCATTCAAACGCATCCTCATCAGAATAAATAACGACCTGCTTTCCCATAACTAAATCTCCTCTGTTATATTTTTTAGTTCGACTGAAAGTTTTTCTCTAAACTTTTTTACAGCTTTCTGTCGTTGTTCATATACTTTAGAGATTTGCGTTTTATCTTTCTGACAACAGTTTTTTTATTTTTTGAAAAAAAAATTAAAATCTGTGTTTCTCAGCTTTTTGAAGAAATCAAGATTTATAATTACAGTTTGCAAGAACAAAAGATACAAGATTCAGAAAATTAAATCTCGACGTCAATGATTTTTCAAATATTCAACGATCGTTTCTGCAAAGACAATACCGATCCCGCTGACTCTCCGGGATATTTCCTTCGCACTCATCTTCCGCAAAACTGCTACCGATCCGAACTCTTTCAGCAATAAGGTTTTCCGGACTTTCCCCAAGCCTTCGATCCCATCAAGAACAGACTCTTCCAGACGTTTCATCCGAAGCTCGCGGTGGTAGGAAATCGCAAACCGGTGCGCTTCATCCCGGACCGCCTGAAGCACCCGCAATGCCGGTTTATGCCGATCCAGAACCAGAGGCTCACTCTGTCCCGGAAGATAAATCTCTTCATTGCGTTCTGCAAGCCCGATCACCGGGAACGGCGGGACATCCACTTCAACCAATGCCCGCAAAGCACTGCTCAACTGTCCTTTTCCGCCATCAACCATCAACAGATCCGGACGGGGAAGATCAAATTTCATCAAACGGGTGAAATATCTGGTAACAGCTTCATGCATCATCGCAAAATCGTTGGCACCCTCCACTGTCCGGATCCGGAAACGGCGATATCCGCTTTTTTCCGGCTTCCCGTCACGGAAACGGACCAGACTCGCAACAGCCAGCGTGCCGCCGATATTGGAAATATCAAAACACTCGATCACCATCGGAGGATTCTTCAACTTCAACGTCTTTTGAAGATCCTCTACAGCCGTATGTCCGACAACTGACGGGATGGACGCATTTTCAAAGGTTCTACGTTTGATCCCGCAGACTTCACGCAAGTTGGAGATCATATCCCGGTATGATGATGCTTTTTCAAACTTCTGATCTGCTGCTGCGGCTTTCATCTGTTCCGTCAACAACGATTCCGCTTCACTGATATTCCCATTCAAAATATCGACCGCTTTGTTCAAACGTTCCTGATACTCTTCCGCCGTCACAGCTCCAACACAGGGCTGACAGCAGTCTTTCACATTTCCGGCAAGACAGTGCTTCCGTTCCTCCTCTCCCGGATCAGAGCAGTTGCAGGAGCGCAGACCGCAATATTTTGTCAGCCAGATCGAAAGCTCCCGCATGGCATTCCCATGAGGAAATGGACCGAAATATAACGCATTGTCCTTCCGTTTCAAACGGGTCGGACGCAAACGGGGAAATTTTTCTGACAAATCTATTTTCAGCAGAAGATACCGCTTATCGTCACGCATGAGAATATTGTAACGCGGTGCATATTCTTTGATAAAACGTGACTCCAGGATCAGGGATTCATCCTCGTTGTTCACCGGAAAAGTCTCCCAGGTGTCAATGGAAGAGATCAGACTGCGGAGCTTGGCATCTGCCCGCATTGTCCGGGACGGCTGAAAATATTGAGAAACCCGCCGCCGGAGATTTGCCGCTTTTCCCACATAAATAATGGAACCGAACTGGTCACGGAAAACATATACGCCCGGCTTGGAAGAGATGTCTGATGGTCTGAAATCACTCTTTGCCATATTGCCACTCTACGCCATACCGCCAAACAGGGCTTGACCGATACTCACGGAAGATTCATCCGAAGATGTCTGTTCATGGCGGTAAACCCGGAACCCAGCGGCTTCCAATCTTTTTTTCACACTCAACGTCAAAGTCGGACTGACAAATGCCTTGCCGGAAAGAAGGACATTTCTGCATTTTGAAGCAGATGCGCCATATTCTACCATCCGGAAAGCCGCATCGGTGACCGATAAAAGGAAAGCCGCAGAAAGATCGCCGGCATTCTCCGCCCGGAACTGATAAAACCGTTCCGGATCACTGAAAAGCGGACTCCAATCGACCTGAAGCAAGTCATCTTCTTCCAGCTTGAACTGAAAATTCTGTTTCAGCTGTTCAGCCCGGACAGGATCGTATCCATTCGCAAGAACATGCTCCAAACGCAAAATCGCCTGCTGTTCATATTTTTTCGCAGGAGAAGCAATTCCCACAACTGCCGATACCGCATCGAACAACGTCAGAGCCGCATGTGTCGCAGTCATCTGTGACTGGGAATCCATCTGTTTCCACTCACGATAGAGAGGCAGAGAAATGTTCAGGAGTTCTGCCAGACGGGGTGTCAACTCCACTCCATTCTGATCCAGATATCTCGTCAAAAGAAAAGCCGGACGCAAAGAGCGTTCCCGGGGTGGATTCATAGGGACCGGTGCAAAGGTGGCAAGTCTCCGGAACCGGGTGTGGGAAACTTCCAGAAGTTCTGCCCCCCAAATCGTTCCGTCCGGACCATATGCGCCGCCATCCCAAACCAATGCAAGTGCCTCCGGAAGAGAGTGTTCCACCATTCCGGAAAGGGCATTTGCCTGATGCCGCTGCACTGTCGTCAGAGGGATCCGGTACCGGTCCGAAAGCTCTTCGCCCATCTTCGCGGAAAATGATGTGTGATCCATATCGCAAACGATCATCTCCGGAATCCGGGCATACATCAGCGCAAGTTGTTCTGCCGCATGGGATAACGCCTTGGAGTTCCGCTCCGTCTGGATCGTTCCCATCTGATGTGATGAAATAATTTTGTTCTTGAAGCCAAGGGAAACGGAAGCACAGGAATCCGCTCCCAACGCAAGAACCGTTCGTTTCACAGGACGGCGCAGAAGAAGCGGCTGCGGTGCGATCCCGCTGCTGCGACGGTGGGTCTGCAAGCCAAGTTCCGGATGCCAGGATTGAACAGATGGACCGCTGCTGTGCCAGATTTTCAAGTCGTGCATGAGAATCAAATCAGCGATCCGGCAAACTTCTGCCAAATCATCATCTCCACCCGCATCTTCCGGATCAACCGGGATCGGTCCACCGGTAAATGCAAGTTTTTCAAAGGGTTGAAAACCGCCTTCTCCATCCGGACAGCTCTGCATCAGAAGATAAAGCATCCCCGTCGGTGGGAACTGCATTCCAATCGTTCCCGGATGATCCGGACAATACAATTCAGGATTGTCGATACTCTCCGGTTTCAACCGGAACAGAACCACCGGTGCCGCCGGAGCGGAAAGAAGCTGTTCCTCTTCCAGTGAACAGTCACAATACTTGCGAACTGTTTCCAAGTCATTGACATAAAACGAGATCGGTTTTTCAAACTGCTGTTTCCGTTCACGGATCGTCCGGATCACGTCCGGGTGTGACGGATCACCGAGAATCACAAACCCGTCATAATTTTTGACCGCCACGATCTTTCCTTCTGTCAGGGCTTGTGCAGCTGCTGCGATCGGATCTTCCGCCGGAACCGGCTCCCCGTTTCCACGGATCAAAAATGCCGTCGGTCCGCACTCCGGACAGCAAAGCAATGGATATCCCCGCGACTCTCCGGCACAGGTCTTGCAAATCGGAAACAAACGGAAGGAACTCATCCCCCTGCTGTTGCCCGCCTGAAGCGTGGTGGAATACCGTGAACCGCACTCTTTACAGCTCAAAAAAGGATAACGGTAGAAACGGGATGATGGATTGAGCATTTCCGCCTTACAGGAGGTACAGGGTGCCCGGTCAGGCGATACCAGCTCATCATAAAAAACAGGTCCAACCAACCGGAACGGCTTTAACGGAGTATCATCCGGAAGATTTTCCCGTTTCAGAAGATTGATCTTTTCTATCCGGAACCAACGGGTGATTTTATCCGGAAGTGAACGCAGAAAATGGGCAATTACCAAATCATCGCCCTCAAGAACAAGCTGAACACCATTAACAGAATTGGAAACCCAGCCGCCAAGCTGTGTTTTTGTGACAAGACTCCAGAGATATGGACGCAATGCCGGCTCTTTACGGCAGCCAATCAGTTCTAAAGTCAGGGCACTTCTCATGGTCCGGTCACTTTCCCTTTACAGCTTCTCTATAAGATTCGTATATTCCGGGGAACGGACGCAATGCACGTTCGAGGATCCCGACACAATGGGCAATGCAAACCCCGTAATTGGTAAAGGCAACTCCTTTGTCACGGCAGAATCCCATCCGGGTCAACATCTCACGGCGGTTGAACATACATGCTCCGCAGTGGATCACCAGAGAAAATTCACTCAGATCGGCGGGAAAATCATGCCCCCGGGAGTGTTCGATCTTCAACGCTTTCCCTGTCTTCTTCCGCAGTAATGCAGGAATCTTGACCGTTCCGATATCTTCTCCAACCGGATGATGTGTACAGGCTTCCGCAATCAGAACCCTGCTTCCGTCCTCAAGAGAATCAATCGCAGCAGCGCCGGAGGCACAAATCGCAAGATCCGTCTTCTGCCGTGCCAGCAAAATGGAAAATGATGTCAGAGGAACATCATCAGGAACAATTTTGGAAACTTGTGCAAACATCTGGGAATCAGTAACAACCAGATCCGGTTTCCGGGTAAGGCTCTGCAAACATTCTGCCAGACGGTTCTCCTTCGTGACCACGCACCAGGACTCTTTATCCAGCGCATCCCGGATCGCCTGAACCTGCGGCAGAATCAAACGTCCTTTCGGAGCTTCAATATCCACTGGCGTTACCAGAACGGAAAAAGATTTTTCGTTGATGAATTCCGGCAGCATCCCGGCAGGACTGAGAAAATCTTCCGGAGCAGAAGCGATGATCTTTGCCCGGAGCTCACTGAATCCATCACCTGTCAGTGAAGAGACTTTTACAACCGGAACTTTTTCAGAATCAAGCTGTTGCAGCAATCCGGAATCGACTTCCGCAATATCGGATTTATTGAACACCGCAATAAAAGGAACCTTCAGAGAACGGAACTCTTCCGCAAGGGACTTTTCCAGTTCGCCCCACGTTCCGGTTCCGCTGACGATCAGTGCCAATGCTGTGCGTTCCTGTACCTTCCGGCTCTTTTCCACACGCATTGCGCCCAGCATTCCTTCATCATCCAACCCGGCTGTATCAATCAGAAGCACAGGTCCGACAGGCTGAAGCTCCATCGCCTTTTCAATAGGATCTGTCGTCGTTCCGGCAACATCGGAAACAATAGAAATCTGCTGTCCGGCAAGACGGTTCAACAGAGAAGATTTCCCTGCGTTCCGTGCGCCGAAAACGCCGATGTGAAGCCGTAATCCTTTAGGTGTATTCTGCATCTTCCGGACTTCCGCTGATCAATGTGATTCATACCATGCTTTGACTTTCGCCGCACAGTTGCTTGTGATGGCATCCGCTCCGGCATCCGCCCACTTCTTCGCATCGGTACACTGGTCGACGGTCCAGACGGCACATTTCAAACCCGCATCATGGAATTTCTGGACAAACTCTTTCGAGATCGCATGAGGCGGCAGATAGATATCAACGCCATCAGCGTTCACATCATGAGCGATTTTAATAACATCATCGGACTTTTCATCAAAGGATTTATCTTCATCACTGTATATCCCGCAAAGCCAGTATGCTTCCATTTCAGGATATTTTTTCTTATAGGAACGGACTACATCCGCATGAAAAGTGATCATTACAATCTGCTTCCGGTCAATCCCCGCTTCATCCACTTCCTTCAGCATGATATCCATCACTTCATCATTATTATCTTTGATCTCAATAAAGTAGGATTTTCCTTTACCGAGATACTGCAGCGTTTCTGCAAACCGGGGAACCCGTTCCGGACCATAATCAAGTTTGGAATAGCTGGCATCAAGCTCTTTGATATCTGCCCAGTTGGATTTTTCGATAATATGAGAAACACCCTGACAGGTACGCCGGGTATCGGGATCATGGCAGCAGACAAGTACCTTATCCGCTGTCAAACGAATATCTGTCTCAAAACCGTCTACATTACGTTCACTGGAAAGTTTGAATGCAGAAAGGGTATTTTCGGGGGCATCGGCAGATTCGCCACGATGTGAAATCCATAATAACATGATCTGTCTCCTGAAATATTTTAAATTATGGCATCAAGGCTAAATGTACAACATAAACAGATAATTTCCAGTTGAAAGTCAAAAAAAAATGCATTTTTGTAAAGATTTTTTAACTTTTATAAGATCACAAAGAAAAATATTTTTTATTTTCCGCTTGATTTTTCTGAAAATCATTATTATATTTCCCTCAAAGCACAACTTTTCCAGGAAAAGAGTTGTCTTTTTTTAAAGTTTTTTTCTGTCAGACACGAATAAAACCCAACTGAGGAGGAATTGAAAATGGATCTGAAAGGAAGCAAAACAGAAGCAAATCTCTGGTACGCATTTGCCGGAGAATCCCAGGCACGCAACAAATACACCTACTTCGCAAGCAAGGCAAAGAAAGACGGTTATGAACAGATTGCAGCTCTCTTTGAAAAGACTGCAAACAATGAAAAAGAACATGCAAAACTCTGGTTCAAGGCTCTGAACGGTATCGGAACCACTCTGGAAAACCTGAAAGCTGCCGCAGCCGGCGAACATGAAGAATGGACCGACATGTACAAACGTTTTGCAGAAGAAGCAGCTGCAGAAGGTTTTGATGATCTTGCTCGTCAGTTTGCACAGGTTGCAGAAATTGAAAAGCACCATGAAGAACGCTACAACAAACTGGCTGCCAATGTTGAAAAGGCTGAAGTCTGGGTTCGCGTTGGTGAAAACCGTTGGGAATGCCGCAACTGCGGACACGTTTACATCGGTGAATCTGCTCCGGAAGTCTGTCCTGTCTGCAAACATCCCAGAGCTTACTTTGAAATTGAAGCGTTGAACTATTGATTCAGCCTGAAATTTTCTGATTCAGAGGACTTTTCCTTCGGGGAAGGTCCTTTTTTTTTAATTTCTTCTTGAAATCTCTGATAAAGAGGTTATATTATTAGAATCACGGGACCTTAGCTCAGTGGTTAGAGCAGGTGACTCATAATCACTTGGTCGCTGGTTCAAACCCGGCAGGTCCCACCATTTTTTTTGCCTTTTTCCGGAGATTTTGAACGTAAATTCTTCTTGTATCAATGCAATCCGTCAGGTGTTTTATATTCTTTGCCGCTTTTTTCTGCTGTCTCCTTCTGTTTTCCTGATTTTGAGTTCAAACAGCTTGCTTTTTGGCTGACATAGGTACCACGGATTTGGGCCGTGCAGATAACATAACTTTATTGTTGCATTTTGCAAGAGCGTATTAAAAAACCGCATTTTATCGCCACTCCAGAGCCATGCGATTAGCAGGAATTGGGAACACTTGGGAAGATTTTGGGAAGATCAAGAGGCTGGCATTGGAACTCATTTCAGGTGCTTTGGGAAGCTGAGAAATCTTTTTTAAGCTTCTTGCACGCGCGTGCGAGAGAACAAATCCATGAAGATATGCAGCTGTCTCGCTGTTTTGTTAGAATCTCATCAAAATAAAATTCATAGGCTCCACACGGGGGAGACAGAATAAGGCTTAAAAAAACAGCTGCTTTTATTTCCACTAATATTTTTCATCATAACCGATGTGATATTTTTGCAAAAAAACGTAATTCATCATAAAAATTCCGTTTATGATGATAGAAAAAGAATCTGCTCGAGGTAACCTGCGCAAATGCTTTTGTATTTGGAGATTGAATGGAAAACTCGGGCTTCTGGCAAACAAAATGGAGTCTGCTGTCGGATTTTGAAACGACTTAACAACTTGCGTCTGCACAAAAGCCCGTACCATATTCATCCATTACAACTGAGGCATTGGATTTTCGACAACTTCGTTGGCATCCCGTTCCACGATCCGGGTCCGGCAGCGGTAGGATCGTTCACTCTCACAGCCAACCGTTAAATTGATCGCATTTTTCTGCTGGACAGGAATAAAAATCACTTCCGGTACACGGCGACCCGCATGGAAAACTTCCAATTCCAGATATTCTATGGAATCGGTAAACCTGCCAACTTGAACATTCATCTGAATTCCATTGAAACAATCACTGCGCAGCATAAATTCACCAACAGAAGGTGTTCCAAACCAACCTTCGGGCAAGTGACGCCATCTCAACTTGATGACAGTGCAGACATGAACGCTGTCACCTACGGAGATCTTGAGTTTGAGTTCAGAATTTTCCACGGCCTCTGCCCCTTCGGGATATTCCACCCGCAAACTGCCGTAAGACAGCGGATAATCCATGTAGTAAAGCGGCAGACTGAGCAGACGTTTTGCAGATTCATCTCTCATCAATTTATCAGAATAACCGGGAGGAATATCAGTCGGTTTATCGCTTAATCTCACAATAAACGGGTTGGACGCAGCGGCAGCAATCGCGGCATGAGCAGTCCGTTGACTTAATGCTTCTAGTGTCTTGGGCAGTCCGTAAAGGAATGACATGGCAAAATGGTTGATGCAAATCGTGCTGATACTTTCTCCGATGGGATCAAGCCAGCGTTGCGGAATCCCTTTTCTGCCTTTGAGGATCCCGAACAGAGCACCGACAGTTGCAGCAGTACAATCAGTATCATCACCGCAGTTGACTGCCGTGCAGATTGATTTATCAAAATCCCCTTCCCCATAAAGCAGCCCGATGATAACAAAGCCGATATTCACTGCGGCACGATGTGTTTGCACATTAAAATCCTTCATAAGGATCTCACGGGCTTCATTCCAAGCCTTTCCGCTATCATAAGAAGCAATGGCACTTCTAACGGCTCCGGCAAGCCGGGAATCAGTGGGAACTTTGCTCAAACCGATTTCGATCAGTTTACGGACATTATTTTCCACAAAGGCGGCAGATTGCATGGCAGCAGTAAACATCTCGGCCCAGATACCCTCTTCACAATGATCTGCACAACTGTCAATATATGCATATTTGATTGCTTCATCAGGAGCTCCCGGACAAAGACAAGCCCAGAGTTCGCTGCGGATCCAGGCTCCGTTGCTATACTTGAATTTGTCATTATTGGTTGCTCCAGAAAGTGGCGGCATGATTCCGTTGCTTATATTTAATTTGCAGACTGCATATTCACTGCAGGGCGCAATAACGGATTGATCCCAATATTCTCCAAGCAGTCTGGGAGTGATCCCATCCAATCCGTGGATTTCCACAGCAGCAAGCCAGATCAGTTGCAGATCCAGATCATCATTGGGAGCAGGAACTCCGTTCAGTTCCTGCGTATAAAAGGTAACATCGTTCATTGCCATGTTCCCTTCCATAGGAGCGCCAAGGGTTCCACCCACATTTTTCCCTGCCCAGCAGCCACGAATCTTATCTAAATAATCTGAATAATTGAGGTTAGCCATAATATTCCTTTCTATTTTCTGTCAAAATCAAAATGTTACATAAGACAGGCGATAAGGACCTGAATCTTGCAGCATCTCTTGATTTTTTATGGGCTTGACTCTATTCTTCAATTAGTTTGAAGTTACGGACAAGCACATATTTTTCAGTATCTTTTTTTCTATCATAAATAATGATAGCTGGTTTGAAGTATTTTGTCTGACGAGGTATATCAATGGTTTTTCTGAATGTTTGCCATTGAGCGGCAGGATGGTTGTAATAAGTCTGTAAGTTGATGGGCAGAAAGAATGAGAGGTAATAATGAAGCCTGACTTTTGTTCCTGCGGGATAGGAGGCAAAGGTGGGCTTATCTATAGATAATGTAATTGTATCGGCACCGATATCCATCTTTTTGATGACAGTTGTAACTTTACTGTTGGGAAGGTCGGATTTATCAGATTTTGCTTCAAATGCAAGAACATAGTTCCATTGCGGATGTTTTCTGAATCCTGCAGTTTTTTTGATGGTGATGGTTTTATCGTTTGGCTTGATAGGTTCAGCAAGTTCAGTGAATCCATTGGGCGCTGTCAGATATTCACGAGTGTGAATGACGCTGCCTTTTTCATCGAAAAATACGATTGAAATTATCACAGGCTGTTTTTCTTTGCAATCTGTCATAATATCTGCAGAAATCGTATATTTTTTGGAGGAATCATACGGGAACATTTTTTTTGTCCAGAAATGCTGAACTCCTCTCAGTACATGACAACCATCCTTGAATTCAGTTTTTCCACCGCCTTGCATTTCACAGGTATCCTGAGTATCAAAATGATATTCAGCTGCATTGGCAAAACGTGCAGCAAAAAGCATTGCACAAATCAATAAATTTTTCTTCATGATTTTTTCCCTTAAATGTCAGTTTTTCTGTTTGAAAATTACAGTTTAAAACAGATTTTTTTGATTTTATTCGGTCCAATGAGCACTTTTCTTGTCTGCGTTATATCCAGCTTTCAGCACATCCAAACCATTAACATTTTTATTTGCAACCAATTTTGTTCCTGCGGCATGACCATCCAGGAAAACGGCATTGGAAAATCCTGCCGTATACTGGACAGCTTCGCCGTATACTCTGGTTCCATCGGTTGCATCTCCCCCGCCGCCATGACGGTAAGCCATTGTATCAGCATTGAGCAGACGGAATGTGGATATTACAGCTGTATCTGCGGAAAAAAGTGTGATTGCGGGCTGAGAAACGGCTGAAAGCGGTCTGGCAAAATAATTATCTCCACTGGAGCCTCCTGCCAACCATGTATTCAAACCATAGGTTGTACAGTTATATTTCTTTTGGGTATTGTTGGACGGACAGTAGAACGTTCCTTTTCGGTAACCTTCGTCAGCGCCGTAATAAGCAGCGCCCCAGCCTGAATATTTTTGACTTTTCATACCATCCATATTCACTCCGGAAAGCACAGTGAACCATTGATCTGTATTGGGCTTATATCCAGGAGGAACGCCCGGAACGATCCAGTCATTATTGTCCTGTGAATATTGTGATTGTGCCAAGCCGATGGTTTTCATATTATTCAGACAAGATGAGCTTCTGCCTTTTTCTCTTGCGGAGTTCAATGCCGGGAGGAGCATCCCGGCAAGGATCGCGATGATGGCAATCACAACAAGCAGTTCGATCAATGTAAAGATCTGTTTCAAAAAAGTTTTTTTCATCTTTGTTTCTCCTTATATTAAAGTTTTTCGATTTTCAGAAGAGCATAACCATGTTTCTGTATATTGATTTCAGCATTCGGCAGGGTCTTTCCAGTTAAGATATCTGTGATTTTATACTTCTTATAATTCAAGTTGGAGAGATCAAATTTCGCCTTAACCTTGTCGCCGGTATTACCAATCATCAGAAGAGCTTTTCCATCGGGACGAATCACCTGAGTTGTTCGAATGCTTTTTGCATCACAAGTGATGGGCTGTTTTTCCTTGTCATAAAACGCAATGGTCTTGTTCGCAGGTCTGCCGTAACCGAAACTGAAAACTTCATCACGGATCGTCCGGTAATCTTTATAAGCATATGCGACCCCCTGGTCGCAATGGTTCATAAAGCCATAAGCGAAAGAGAATGCGATCAGACTCTTGATTTGCTCTGCCGTAGAGATCTTTGTCGATACGGTAGAGAAGATCGTTCTGGGAATCACACCTGACTGCAATCCGGCAATGTCGCCAAGAACTGCGCCATCCGGGAATCGGTCAAAATAATTGCCACCGCCACTGGCACATTCGGTTGTGATCACAGTGGAACAGAATGAGGAAATACAAACTGGCTGGACATTGGTAGAGTGTATTTCCACCCAAGGCACACCAAAGACCAGACGATTCTTGGTATAAAGCAGGTGAGCAGTCCGTTTCATCAATTCGCGCCAGCCAAACAAATTCATAGCCTCCATAATTCCGGGAGATGCGATTGTAAACATGTTAGTATTGCTGATCGGTGGAACGATTCCAGGCCGTTCACGGTATGCTTTCAGAGAGACTGTATTGAATCCGCTGCCAATGGGAAAACAGTCGAAATTCATACCATCAAAGCCGTAATCAATCTGAAGCTTCATTTCCCAAAGCATCTTGTCAATATATTCCGGAGTCTGCAGTGCAACATACTCATTGTGAGCATCATCAACCGGATAATCCCAGGGGAGCCATTCGGCTTTGTACATTTCCGCTTCCTTCCAGCGATAGGAATAATAAGCAGGATTGTGGTACAGCAGGAAATACTGTTCCCCGTATGCGCGGTGGTCATTGAACCTTCTCCAAAGCACGTTTGTATCTGCAAGCGGTGCATTTTTTCGCAACCACTCTTTATGTTTTGCAATATAATCATCGGCATATTTTTTCCGTTGTTCAGCGGTAACAGTTTTTCCGCGGCTGGAAAGATGCAAACGATAATAAGAATCATCTCCATTGGGGAATTGGTTGATATCATATTTGTAGTCCAGAGGCCACGGCAGGATATTCATCATACCGCCGGAGATAGATCCTTTCGCAACGGGATAGTTGTACATGTATTGAGAGAGCGCACGGTACTGTTTATTTTGCGGTTTCACAGGAGTCGGAATGAATCCAATCTCAAAGTCCCATGCCTTTTTCAATTCTGTTGGAGTATTTATGATCTCCATCACATAAGTGATGCTGTCGCCCTTACGGACTAACTTGTAGGGAATAGTATTCCGATTCAAAGAGAAACCTTTTTGAGAATCAATGATCCAACCAAAACCTTTATATTCATTTCCGAACCAGAAGTAATTCAGGATTTTGCCTTTCGCATGTTTGAGTGCTGTCAGATTCAGTTCGCCTTCTCCGGCTGGAACAGTCCAATCAACTTTCCCCTGCACGCGAGGACGATTTCCATTCAAGGATGTATAATACTTAACATATTTATTTTTCAGGGGAATTCGCAGTTCAAAATTGTTGACATTGACAGTACCTTCTGGAATAATTCTTGCTGTGATTTTACAGAACCCGTCATAATCATAATCCTGCTGCACCACAATTTTCACTTTGCCCTGTTGTGATATGGTTTCAAAAACAATGCGATCTTTTTCAACAGAGATCTGCTTGATATCGCTTGCTTTCACAGGTTTTCCGTCAAGAAAAAACTGGATCGGAGCGGCAAGAATGTTTTCGCCTTCGGCATAAACCTTGCTCCAAATACCTTCCCCGATCTTATAACCTGTCATAAGTGCATGGATCTCTTTTTGTGCAGAATTGTATTTTAACGGTTTGAACGGTGGAATAATCACCCTTTCTTTTCCTAGATTTAATCCCTGCCATGCAAACTTTCGAATAGAAAAGGTCCTCTGATGAGAGAATTTCCGACCATCCAATGCAATGGTATCCATTGTCACTGTGTAATCACCCAAGGGAAGATTTTTCGGAAGAACTGTCTGATCTTCAAAATCTTTCAACGCATGACCAAATCCAACTTTCGTAAAGGTATGAAGTACTTTCCCTTTGGAATCGCGGACGTTTATTTCTGCGTACCCAATGGGCAATTTTTTGTTAAAGGTTGCCGCAACACGGAGTTTGTTGCCGTGAGATGGATAAAATGCGCTGCTCAGGTAAGGATATCCGACTTCATCTTTATAAACAGCAGACCGCATGGCAATCGTGGTATCCCAGAACATCACTCGCTGGTAAAGAATTTTCTTTTCTTTCGTTCCATCTGTTATATGAGAATAAAGACAACGGGGTTTCCCGGGGAACTGTGCCATCATATAAAGATTGAAAAATTCTGTTGATTTCGGCTGCATTAAAACGCTGGAACCAATTCGGATCCTCGTTTCATTTCCAATCAGATCAGGATTGTTGATGTCAAGAGTCGCCGCTCCCTGCAAACCGGAACGGAAACTCTTGGAATGAACATATCCTTTCAACTGATGAGGATTTTCGATCCGATAGGTCCAGTTGTAGTTCCCGGTGGCAGGATATATATGATGACCAAATCCGTCAAAACTAACAATCATAGCGGTCTTTTCCGGAATGAAGGTTGCCATCTCATTGCCTTTTTTGGCATTATGAAAATATCCGGATTCCTTCTGACTGGACCAGTGCCGCGCCATCTGAAATTTCCATTCTGCACCATACTTAATGGAAGAGATCCCGAAAACGGAAAGGGGAATCGCAACTTCTGCGGTCCAGCATTTTCCCTGTTCGGAGTTCATCAATGAAACCCCGATTCCGTTTTTCACTCTCACACCTGCAGGAATGTTACCCTTTCCTGTACTGTCAAAAGAAATCACAACCGGAGTTTTCTTTCCGGGAGCGATGAAACTGAATTCCACGCGGTCATCCCCTGTCAGAGGCTGTGGTGCCAATGGAGTTTCACTGGTGATCGCTACATAAAGATTTTTTGAGTCATAACCGAAACGGAAATCATTCTGCCGACGTGTCATCAGTCCGGTTTTCGGAGAAATGCCGCCAAAGGTCGTGGAGGCATATTTCCATTCATCCGCAGAAATTTTTCCATCGATCACCGGAGCTTTCGGCATGGGGGCAAAACGCAAAATCGTTTTGTCTGACATTGTGTCCCCGAACATACTGACGACCGCTAGCAAAACGATCGAAAACAACATTTTCTTCATTCTTACCTCCTGAAAGTGGTAGTGTCCTAAATTTTGTATACATTTTACGTAGACCGATGGTCTAAACTATGTGTATTTTGTTTGTCATGTCCTCAAAATTCAACTTTATAATTTTATAAGCGAGCATACACTCTTCCGATAATAAAACAGAACAATCCTCCCGCTTCTCTGTCAAAGTTCTGTTCCGTTGTCCAACAGGATCTGCTGGACTTTTTTAATATCAGCATTGCGCAATTCAACTCCCGCCTGAACAGCCGTTGCGGCTGCGGTTCCAACTCCTACACCGATATTCAGGCAGATCCCCATCACACGATAATTTGAATGAGCCTTGTGCGTCCCGGAAATATTCCGCCCGGATAACAGAAGTCCATCGATTTTTTCAGGAACACATGCACGGTATGGAATGGTATATTCTCCCTTCGCACGGAAAAATTTCTGTGCCCCATTGCTGTCCAGACCTGCACCTTTGATGTTGTGAATATCAAAATTAAAATAATTTTTGACTGCAATCCAGTCATCAAAAACCTTTGCTTCCACGATGTCTTCAGGAGTCAGAGTAATCACTCCTTTGAAATGCCGGGTCTCACGGATTCCTGTCATCTCTCCGGAAGCTGTCAGATAACATTTCTCATAACCGGGAACAAATTTCCGGAGAAACTTTACGATTTGATCCATCTGCTCACGACATTCCATTTCAGCTCTGGTCAAATCACGAACATCCGTCCCATTGATTCCTGTCACATTTGTCATGTTGACCGTAACCTCACCGGGCAGAAGGTTTCTGTAGAGGAGAACATGTCCCGCAGGAGCCGGCAAATGAGCCCTTCCGAGAGCTTGAATCTCCCCGGCAGGCAAATCAATAAATGTTTCAAAAGAATGAGGAAATACAGCACGGGAATAATCCACGCCGCCGATCCGGAACATCAGCGTAACCGGCTGACAAGCATTATCTTCCTCCCTGCCAAGCAAGTACTCTGCACCCGCAAAGGCTGCAATATCTCCATCTCCTGTGGCATCGATTACAGCCTTTGCCATAATCGCCTCCCTGCCTGATTTGCTTTCAGTGATCACTCCTTTGACCTTATTGCCATCCTTGATCACTGCAACCGCCATTGTATGGACCTGAACGGTAACACCGGCTTCCCGCATCATCTGAAAAAGTACCTGCTTCTGACACTCATGTGGGATTGACCAGTTCAAATCATGTTCTGTAAGTTCCGGGGCATATTCTAACGGAAGAGAAGTGCTTTGGGCAGTTTTTTTCATAATCTCCTTCAGCAGGGAACAGTGAACCGCTCCTGACCAATGAGACATCATTCCAGCCGTTGCGACACCTCCGAGATAACCGCATTTTTCGATCAGCATGACCTTTGCACCGCAGCGTGCGGCTGCGATCGCAGCCCCAACCCCGGCAGGACCGCCGCCCGCAACCAAAACCTCTGTTTCCGCGATGATGGGAATCTCTTTTGCACCTTCATGATAAAATTTCATTCTGTTCCTCCTTTGTTTATCGAGCTTTCTGAAAATAAAATATCATAAAAAAATAAAAAAAACTTGAATTTTTTAAGAAAAAAGCTATAATTATTTCAGGTAAGGAGTTTTTTCATGAATCTGTCAACAATTCTGAAAATTTTGGAAAAAGAGTGCTGTACGCAAATCAGCATCGAGACCATTCATAAAGCATTCGCCGAATGCGATGATTTGAAAATGACACCTGATCAACCTCTGCATCATTCCTTATTTTGCCGGGGAAAGAAACTCCTCGATCACAATAAAACCTGTGCTGAAAATAAAAGACGTTCTGTAAAAATTGCATCTTTGGGACGTTCCTTTATCGGCAGTTGTCCGTTCGGAGTCCGGGAATTGGTCCAACCGGTAATGGTCAATGAAAAATTGGCAGCAGTATGCTATTTTACGATTCTTTCAGGAACGGTTGAAATTGGTCAACTGAGAAAAAAAGCTCAGTGGCTTGCTGAATTTATCCGGCTGTCGATCAATACTTACCTTTTAAATCATGATCAGAACCCGCGGCGTAACAATGCAGAATTTTATCGGAAGAGATGTCTTTATTTCCTGGATCTGCATTATATGGAAAACATAGGCGAAACAGATCTTGCAGAATATTTGGGGTTGAATTGCACATATTTCAGTTCTCTATTTAAGAACGTTATGGGAAAGACCTTTCGACAGGCATTAACGGATCGGCGGATTCATGAAGCAAAAATTTATTTGCGTCTGCACAAAAGTCTTCGGATCTCTTATATTGCACGGCTCTGCGGTTTTTCTGACAGCAATTATTTCAGTTCTGTATTCCGAAAAGTAACAGGATGTTCCCCCAAAAATTATCGAAATGATTAAGCTGAATTTCTATCATTTTTTACCTGCTTGATACACTTTTCTGTATATTTAAAATCAGGTTTCCTATGGGCAATATACAGAGTCCTCCCCATAGTCCCCACAATAGAAAAGTTCTGTTATGTTGGAATATTTTCACTATTTTTTATTTCCTTTCAAACGTTATATTTGGATTTCCTAAGAAAAAAATTAGGCAGATAGCTTGATGGGTTGATAAAAGTTGCACGACCTTTGGGAATGACCGGTTATTCCCAAGGGTTGTTTCATTTTCTCCAAAACTGCTTTATATATTTTTTCAACATATTGTACCTTTCTTCCAAAAACGTTGTCTAAAGCCGTAACTTGTTTTTACTCAATGAGGTAATTTCAAAAGTCCGGCAAAATTTGGCTGAAAAAAGATTGTTGATGAGATGGAAATGGTAGTTTGAGCGTGGCTACCATCCTCCTTCGCTGAAGCTATGGAGGACAAGCCGAAAACGCTCCA